>NZ_CALLZT010000166.1:0-9129 GCF_937858515.1 uncultured Gordonia sp.
TGTCCAACTCCGACGGCCTACCTGTAACGAACGGCGCCGACGCGCTGAACAAACTGGTAGGGCAGGTCACCCGTCCCGTGCGGTGGGATCTGTGTTTGGCTACGCTCCGCGACTCCGGCACCGCAGCCGTCGTGGAACTACCGCCCGCCGGAACACTCGTCGGCATCGCCCGGCGCGAATTGAAAGGGGTTCCCTCCCGCGCGATCAAAGCGCCCGAGGACCTCGATTCCCTCTGAACTTGGATAAACGGTCCCGGCCACAGCTGCCGCGATCACCCCGGAGACCGGTCACCGGTCATCCAAGCACCCACCCGCGCCGATGACGCGTGGTTTCGGGTTGCTCCGGATCGAACACAGCAAGAAGTCACATCACCAGAAGGGAGCCACACAGTGGCCGCCACCCAGGAAGAACTCATTGCCGGCATCGCCGAGATCATCGAAGAAGTCACCGGCATCGAGCCGTCCGAGGTGACCTTGGAGAAGTCGTTCGTCGACGACCTCGACATCGACTCGCTGTCGATGGTGGAAATCGCCGTGCAGACCGAGGACAAGTACGGCGTCAAGGTTTCCGACGAGGACCTCGCGGGCCTGCGTACCGTCGGCGATGTCGTCGCCTACGTCCAGAAGCTCGAAGCCGAGAACCCCGAAGCCGCTGCCGCGATCGCAGCCGCCATCGACGCGGACAAAAAGGACGCCTGACAAGTGAGTGGTTCCCTGCGCGAGTACTCCACGCTGGGTGGGAACTATCCGAGCGTGGTGGTCACCTCGATGGTGGCCACCACCAGCCTCGGTGCGGATCTCGACACCACCTGGCAGAACCTACTGGCCGGTCAGAGCGGTATCCGCGAACTCACCGACCCGTTCGTCGAGGAATACAACCTGCCGGTCCGTATCGGCGGCCGACTGGTTGAGGACCCCGCCCTGGAGGTCAGCAGGGTCGAGGCCCGCCGGATGGCCTACGTCGAGCGCGTCGCGCACATCATGAGCAAACGCCTGTGGGAGCAGGCGGGCACACCCGACGTAGATCCCGATCGCCTCGCGGTCGTCGTCGGCACCGGTCAGGGTGGCAGCGACTCGATGGTCGACAACACCTTGCTGATCCGGGACACCAAGAACTACCGCAAGATCTCGCCACTGGCCGTGCAGATGGGCATGCCCAACGGTCCGGCCGCGGTGGCCGGTCTCAACATCGGAGCTCGCGCAGGGGTCATCACACCTGTGTCGGCCTGCTCGTCCGGGGCCGAAGCCATCGCACACGCGTGGCGGCACATCGTCATGGGCGACGCCGACATGGTGCTCTGCGGTGGTGTCGAGGGAAAGATCGACGCACTGCCGATCGCCGCTTTCTCGATGATGCGGGCCATGAGTACCCGCAACGACGATCCCTCGGCCGCGTCCCGGCCTTTCGACAAAGACCGGGACGGTTTCGTGTTCGGCGAGGCGGCGGCCCTGCTGATCATCGAACGTGAAGACCACGCCAAAGCGCGCGGCGCGCACATCCACGCCCGTCTGCTCGGCGCCGGAATCACTTCCGACGGTTTCCATCTCGTCGCCCCCGACCCCAGCGGTCAGGGCAACGCACGCGCGATGGCACGGGCTCTGCAGACAGCGGGTCTGACCAAGTCGGACATCTCCCACGTCAACGCGCATGCCACCTCCACGCCCATCGGCGACACCGCCGAGGCGGTCGGTATCAACTCGGCCGTCGGCACACATGCGGCGATCTACGCACCCAAATCGGCCCTCGGCCACTCGATCGGCGCAGTCGGGGCGCTCGAATCGGTGCTGACGATCAAAGCTGTCGAGGACGGCATCATCCCGCCAACCCTCAACCTGGAGAACCAGGACCCCGAGATCGATCTCGACGTGGTGCACGGCGAGCCCCGATCTCTCCAGATCGAGTACGCGCTGAACAATTCGTTCGGTTTCGGCGGCCACAACGTGGCGCTCGCGTTCGGCCGCTACTAGCGACCGCCACCACACCCGACATCTCAGGAGACTCCGATGACCACATTGGCTCCCATCCATGGCCGTAGTGACGCAGCGGATCCTCGCGATCCGCTGCTGCGCCTGACCAACTTCTTCGACGAAGGCACCATGTCGTTGCTGCACCCGCGCGACAAATCCGGTGTGCAGGCGGCCGTGGGCCTGGTCAACGGTGTCCGCACGATCTCCTACTGCACCGACGGCACCGTGATGGGCGGTGCCATGGGGATCGTCGGGTGCAAACACATCGTCAACGCCATCGACACCGCCATCGCAGAACAGGCACCGGTCATCGGTATCTGGCACTCGGGTGGCGCACGCCTTGCCGAGGGCGTCGAAGCGCTGCACGCCGTCGGCTGCGTCTTCGAGGCGATGGTGCGGGCATCGGGTTATGTACCGCAGATCTCCGTCGTCGTCGGCTTCGCCGCAGGCGGCGCCGCCTACGGGCCGGCGCTCACCGACGTCGTCATCATGGCCCCCGCCGGGCGGGTATTCGTCACCGGACCCGACGTCGTCAAGAGTGTCACCGGCGAGGACGTCGACATGGAGGCGCTCGGCGGACCGCTCACCCACGGAAAGAAGTCCGGCGTCTGCCACATCGTCGCCGACTCCGAACCCGACGCCTACTGGCGCGCGCGGCGCTTGGTGTCCACCTTCAGCCGCCAGGGCAACTTCAACCTCGCGCAGGCCGCCGCCGGCGACACCGACCTGCGCGCGTTGCTGCCCGAATCTCCGCGCCGTGCCTATGACGTGCACCCCATCGTCGAACAGCTCCTCGACACCCAGCTCGACGCCGGTCGCGACAAGACCATCTCCACGTTCGAGGAGATCCAGGCCAAGTGGGCGCCCAACATCGTCGTCGGATTCGGTAGACTCGCCGGCCGCAGCGTCGGCGTCATCGCGAACAACCCGCTGCGCATGGGCGGCTGCCTCAACTCCGAAAGTGCCGAGAAGGCATCGCGTTTCGTCCGGCTCTGCGATGCCTTCGGCATCCCCCTGGTCGTCCTCACCGACGTCCCCGGCTACCTACCGGGCGTCGGCCAGGAATGGAACGGCGTCGTACGCCGCGGCGCCAAACTGCTCCACGCGTTCGCCGAATGCACCGTGCCCCGCGTCACCCTCGTCACCCGCAAGATCTACGGCGGCGCCTACATCGCCATGAACTCCCGCGCACTCGGTGCCACGGCCGTCTACGCCTGGCCCGGCTCCGAGGTCGCCGTCATGGGCGCCAAAGCGGCCGTCGGAATCCTGCACAAGAAGGCGCTCGCCGCCGCCCCCGACGACGAACGCGAAGCGCTCCACGACCGCCTCGCCGCCGAACACGAAGCGATCGCCGGCGGCGTAGGCCGGGCCCAGTCCATCGGCGTCGTCGACGAGATCATCGATCCGGCCAAGACGCGCAGCATCCTCGCCGAAGCCCTCGCCTCGGCGCCCGCCCGCCGGGGACGCCACAAGAACATTCCCCTATAAGGGGAGCACCCGAACAAGAAGACAATCAGGCGCCGACAGTCAGCTGTCGGCGCCTGATTTCGTCGGGTGGGCGGCAACCCACCGGGAGGTGTTCGGGGGTATTGTCAGCCCACTCGCTGGGTGAGCCAGGTAACTTCGGCGCCGGCGCCGCCCATGCGGAAGGCTTCGAGCGCGACGTCCCAGGCGGTGCCGAGGGCGGCCTCGACAGCCCCGGCGAGGCCGACGCTGTCGGGCTGGGAGTCGAGCATCGCACGCAGTTGCATCTCGCCGAGGACTACATCGCCGTTGGCGCTCATCGACCCGCGCCACAGGCCGAGGCCGGGCACGTAGGCATAGCGTTCACCGTCGACGCCTTCACTGGCGTCCTCGGTGACCTCGAAGCGCAGCGCGGACCATTCGCGCAGCGCAACAACAAGTCGCGCGGCCGTGCCGACGGGTCCGGTCCAGTCGACCGTGGCCCGTTGCAGACCTGCTTCCGCTTCCTGCGCCGTCCACTTAAGGTTCGCGCGCGCATTCAGCGTCGACGACAAGGCCCACTCGACATGCGGGCACAGCGCCACTGGCGCGGAGTGGATGTACACCACTCCTGTCGTCAGTTCCGCAAACTGATTCAGATTGCGCACTGGTTTCACCTCCGGGTTTCGACGAGGAACGTCTTCCCCAACACACCTCATCGATGCCCGGATTTACTGATGTTGACTATTGTGCCTCAAGTGGCTCATGTTGCGCTAGTTTTTAGTGAGACTCCTGACGACAATATCGTTGAAGTCGCTCCACAGTGGTTTGGCCCACGTTCCGAACTCACGATCTGTGAGTACCACGCATCCGGCACCCAGCGCAGGATCGACCCACACAAATGTGCCCGATTGCCCGAAATGCCCAAAAGTCTCCGGCGAGTTGCCTCGGCCCGTCCAGTGTGGCGCCTTGTGTGAGCGAATCTCGCACCCCAATCCCCAGTCGTTGGGACGATGTCTGCCATAGCCGGGAACAAACCCGTCCAATCCAGCAAACCACACACTGCGTGCGCTGTCGGCGAGTTCATCCGACAGCACCGTGGGACGCAGCATATCGCGGGCGAACCGCGCGAGATCATCGACGCTCGACCGGGCTCCGTGACCTGCCGGTCCCAGCAGCCGCGTCGACGGCATCCCGAGCGGCTCGCAGACCGCCTCCCGCAGGTATTCGCCGAACTCGATACCGGTGGCGTCCTGCACCGTCTCTGCGAGCACCTCGAAGCCGGAGCTCGAATAGATGCGTTTGGCGCCGACTGGTGCCTCGACGTCTCGCGTGGCGAATGCCAGTCCGGAAGCGTGCGCCAGCAGGTGGGCGACGGTGGCACCGGGCGGCCCGGCCTCCTGATCCAGCTCGATCGCGCCTTCTTCCACGGCCACGAGCACCGCCTGCGCGACCAGCAGCTTGGTGACCGACGCGAGCGCGAAGACGGCCGACGTGTCGCCATACTCCTCGACGACGCCGTCGTCCGTTATCACAGCCGCCGAGACCGAGCCGACCGGCCAGGTACTCAGCGAATCGAGGATCGGCACGCCCGTGAGCGTATCGCAGCGACTGTCACCAATCTTCTTCGGTATAGCGGATGACGCCGCGGATGTTTTTTCCGTCGAGCATGTCCTGATAGCCCTGGTTGACCTGATCGAGCCGGTACTGCCGGGTGATCATGTCCTCGATGTTGAGCTTGCCCATTTTGTACATCGACAGCAGCTGCGGGATATCCAGCTTGGGGTTGGCGCCACCGAAGATCGAGCCCTGCAGATTCTTCTGCAGCAGCGTCAGCATCGCCAGGTTCAGCGTGACCTCGCTGTCCATCATGCTGCCCATGCCGGTCAGCACGCACGTACCGGCCTTCGCGGTGATACCCATCCAGGTATCCACGTCCTTGCCGTGCACCTCACCGACCGTGACGATCACCTTCTGGCACATGTGCCCGTAGGTGAGCTCGGCGATCTTCCCCGCCGCCTCGGCCACCGACTCGAAAACGTGGGTGGCACCGAACTTGAGTGCCTGCTCACGCTTCCACGGCACTGGGTCGATGGCGAACACGTAGCGTGCCCCCGCGATGACCGCACCCTGCAGCGCGGCCGTTCCGACCCCGCCGACACCGACGATCGCGACGTCCTCGCCGGGGCGGACATCGCCGCTGCGCGTCGACGATCCGTAGCCGGTGGGCACACCGCAGCCGACCAGCGCGGCGACCTCGAACGGGATGTCCTTGTCGATCTTCACCGCCGAGGCCTCGTGCACCACCATGTACGGCGAGAACGTGCCGAGCAGCGTCATCGGGTAGACGTTCTCACCCTTGGCGGTATGGATGCGGAATGTGTGGTCCGACACCGCCTCGCCCTGAAGAAGGTAGGCGCCGAGATCGCAGAGGTTGGCCAGACCGCGCTTGCAGGACGGGCACTTGCCGCACGACGGGACGAACGAGAGCACCACATGGTCGCCGACCTCGAAGTCGGTGACGCCCTCGCCGAGCTCGATGACCACGCCCGAGCCCTCATGACCACCGAGGACCGGAAAGCCTGCCAGCGGGATACCGCCGGTCATCAGGTGATGATCGGAGTGGCACATCCCGGCCGCTTCCATCCTGATCTTGATCTCGTGCGGCTGCGGGTCTCCTAGCTCGAGCTCCTCGATCTCCCAGGGCTGGTTGTTGGCCCGGATCAGCGCGCCTTTGGTCTTCACTCACATACCTCCACACATCTGCCGACGCGGTCCGCCTCGGTGCCGCGCCCCGCCGCCACCGGCGGGTGATATGTGACGACCCTAACCATTTTCCACCAGAAATGAAACGTGTTCTAGTTATTGGCGCGCCGTCCGGGCCACTCCGCTAGACCGCGTGACCGGCGAGCCCGGCGTCCTTGCTGCCGTACGACGATCGCAGCGACGGCTTCACGATCTTGCCGCTGGCATTGCGCGGCAGTTCCGGCACGAGAACCAGGTCCTTCGGGTGCTTGTAGCGGGCGAGATGATCGTTGAGATGCGGCTCCAGCTCCTCAAGGGTCATATCGGCGCCGTCGTTGGTCACCACCACCGCGACCGGCACCTCACCCCACTTGGGGTCGGCCCGCCCGATGACCGCGGCCTCCAGGATCCGCGGATGCGCGGCCAATGCGTTCTCGACCTCGGCGCAGTAGATGTTCTCGCCGCCGGAGATGATCATGTCCTTGGCCCGGTCGACCACGTAGATGAAACCTTCGGAGTCCCGGCGCACCAGATCGCCGGAATGGAACCAGCCGCCGCGGAACGAGTCGGCCGTACCTTCGGGGTTCTGCCAGTACCCGAGCATCAGGTTGGGGCCGCGGTAGACGATCTCACCGACCTCCCCGTCGGCGACGTCGTTCATCGCCGGATCGACGATGCGCGCGGTGACCGCCGGGATGACCTTGCCGACCGACCCGAGCTTGCGCTGCGCGTCCTTTCCTTCGAGCACACAGGTGATCGGCGACATCTCGGTCTGGCCGAACACCGCGACGTTGAGGGCATCCGGGAACGTCGCGTCCATCGCTTTGAGCACGGTGTCCGAGGCGGGCGCCGCACCCCAGCTGATGATGCGCAGCGCCAGATCGCGCGGCTTGGCCTGCTGGGCGGCGCACACGGCCTGCCACTGGACAGGCACGAGGAAGATCGATGTGGTGCGTTCGGTTTCCAGGGCGTCGAGCAGCTCGTTCGGGTCGAACGCGCCGAGCGGATGGATCACCGACAGCGCACCCATGTAGAACAGCGCCGACATCGCGCCGATCGCGGCGATGTGGAACATCGGCACCACCATCGACCCGATGTCGTCGGCGCGGGTCTGCAGCTCACGCAGACAGGTCACCGCCTGCGCCTGCATGTTCTGATGGGTCAGCATGGCGCCCTTGGGTTTTCCGGTGGTTCCCGAGGTGTACATGATGAGCGCGACGGACTCCTCCGGCACGTCGATCTCCGGCAGATCGTCGGCACCTTCGGCCAGCAGCGTCTCGTAGTCGAGGTGCGCGGGTGAGTCCGATCCACCGACGACGATGATCTGCTCGATGCCCGGTGCGGCGGCCTGGACCGCGCCTGCCAGCGGCGCGAGCAACGTCTCGGTCACGACCACCTTGGCGCCGCTGTCGGACACGAGGAAGGCGATCTCCGCCGGGGCCATGCGGATGTTCACCGGGACCGCGATCGCGCCGAGGATGTTGGCACCGAAGATCGCCTCGACGTATTCGGAGCGGTTGAGCATGAGCAGCAGCACCCGATCACCGAAGCCGACGCCGCGGCGATGCAGCGCCGCGGCGAAGGCGTGCGACCGGGCGTCAAGTTCGGACCAGGTGGTGACCTTGCCGGCGTACTTGAGCGCGGGTGCGTCGGGAATGGTCAGCGCATGGCGGCGGACCTGGTTGTTCCAGTGGTTGCGCCGTGAGCGCAGCGGCTCGGTGACACGGCCGTCCGCGCCGTCTGACAGGTCGGCAGAAGTCATCACATCTCCTCATATGTCTGATTCGTTTGGTTCAAGCTACTTGCTCCATGAGACATGGAACACCATCCCCGGGTAGAAGATATACGATATATGTTCTACAGTCAGTCATACGTTCACCACCGCGGGCGCACACCGCGGCATCCGTCCCGGAAGGACCCCCATGGTTGCGTTCACCGCCGAACAGCGCGCATTCGCCGACTCCGTCGCCGACTTCTGCCAACGCGAGACAGGCACCCGAGCCCAGCGCGACGTGCTGACCAATCACGGCACCGAACTGCATTCGCAGGACCTGTACAAGAAGATGGCCGAACTCGGCTGGACCGGGATCGTCGTGCCCGAGGAGTACGGCGGCTCGGGCGCCGGCAACGTCGAACTGTGCATCCTGCTGGAGGAATGTCTGCGCGGCGGTGCCCCGATCGGCGGCATCGGCCCCACTCTCATCACCGCAGCCGGCTACCAGAAGTTCGCCGCCGAGGACATGAAACGCGACGTGCTCGCCGGCGTCGTCGCCGGTGACTCACTGTCGGTGTCGATGTCCGAACCTGAGGCCGGGTCCGATGTGGCGGCCCTGACCTGCCGCGCCGACAAGGTCGACGGCGGCTGGCTGATCAACGGGCAGAAGACGTGGTGCTCCAATGCGCACTTCGCGCGGTCGATCCTGCTGATCGCCCGCACCGACAAGAGCGGCAAGAAGCACGAGGGGCTCACCCAGTTCCACGTTCCGGCAGGAACTGCCGGCCTGGACATCCGCGGCATCGACACCCTCGGCGGCCGCGAGGTCAACGACCTGTACTTCACCGACTGCTTCCTGCCCGATTCGGCCGTCGTCGGGCAGGTCGGCAACGGCTGGAACCAGCTGATGGCCGGACTGAACACCGAACGCCTCATCCTTGCCGCGATGCAGCTCGGGCTCGCCGAACGGTCGTTCGCGCAGACCCTGCAGTTCATCACCGAACGCAAACAGTTCGGCCGTCCGATCGGCACCTTCCAGGCGCTACGGCACCGGATGGCCGACCTGGCCACCGAGATCGAATGCACCAAGCTGCTCGTGTACTCGGTGGCGCAGAAGGCCGACGACAACCCCGACAAACTGCTCCCCCGCGAGGCGTCGATGGTGAAGCTCAAGGCCACCGAGACGTCCAAGCGGATGACCATCGACGCGATGCAGATGATGGGCGGCTACGGCTACGCCACGGAGTTCGACGCCGAGGC
>NZ_CALLZT010000167.1:0-54832 GCF_937858515.1 uncultured Gordonia sp.
TCATCGCGATCATCATGATCCTGATCAACTTCGGTCTGTCGTCGCTGGCGACGTATCTGGAGAAGCGTCTGCGCACCGGCCGCCGCAAGGTGGCCGCCGTCGATCCTGACGAGGTCGATATCGCCGCATCGGAGAACCTGCCCACCTTCGGAACCAAGTAGCGCCCGCACAGACGAACGAGGCCGGGACTACAGGACGAACTGCTTGCGCCCTGTAGTCCCGGCCTTGACATTCGGGTGGGGCCCGTCACGATCGGGTGCCCAGCACCTCTGTCACCACGTCGATCACCGTCGACTGGTCGTAGCCGCGCCGCGACAGCACGCCGGCAAGCCTGCGGAACGCCTTGTCACGTTCGGCGCGGTCGGTGAGATCCACGCGCATCGCGGCCAGCTTCTTCGTGGCCATCGACACGGCGTTGACCCGCTCTGCATCCGGGCTGATGTCGCCGAGCGCCTCGTCGATGACCTCGGCGTCGATCCCTTTGGAACGCAGCTCCTGTTTGAGTGCGATCCGCCCCCTGCCGCTGTACGCATGTCGCGACCGTACCCATTCGGCGGCGAAATCGGCGTCGTCGAGCAATCCTGCACGGTCGAGCCGGGCCATCACGTCCTCGACGACATCGTCGGCAAAACCTCTGCGCAACAGCCGCTCCCGCATTTCGTGGCGACTGCGCGCCCGGACTCCGAGAAGCCGGAGCGCCACGTCCCACGGGGAGGCGGTGCGCCCGGTCTCAGCGTCTGCGGTCATCGTCAGAATTCAACCGGCGCGGGAGCCACGTCATCGTCGTCGAGAACCGCGCCGATGCCGAGCTTCTCCTTGATCTTCTTCTCGATCTCGTCGGCCGTCTCCGGGTTCTCCTTGAGATAGTTGCGGGCGTTCTCCTTGCCCTGACCGAGCTGATCGCCCTCGTAGGTGTACCAGGATCCCGACTTACGGATGAAGCCCTCGGCCACGCCGAGGTCGATCAGCGAACCCTCCTTGCTGATGCCATGTCCGTAGAGGATGTCGAACTCGGCCTGCTTGAACGGCGGCGCCACCTTGTTCTTGACCACCTTGACGCGGGTGCGGTTACCGACCGCGTCGGTGCCGTCCTTGAGTGTCTCGATGCGCCGCACATCCAGGCGCACCGACGAGTAGAACTTCAATGCCTTACCGCCCGTGGTGGTTTCGGGGGAGCCGAACATCACACCGATCTTCTCGCGGAGCTGGTTGATGAAGATGGCGGTGGTGTTGGACTGGTTGAGCGCCGAGGTCATCTTGCGCAGCGCCTGGCTCATCAAACGAGCCTGCAGACCGACGTGGCTGTCGCCCATCTCACCCTCGATCTCAGCCTTGGGCACCAGCGCCGCGACCGAGTCGATGACCAGGATGTCGAGTGCGCCCGACCGGATCAGCATGTCAGCGATTTCCAGGGCCTGCTCGCCGGTGTCCGGCTGGGACACCAGCAGCGCGTCGGTATCGACGCCTAGCTTGGCCGCGTAGTCGGGATCGAGCGCATGCTCGGCATCGATGAAGGCGGCGATACCGCCCTGCGCCTGAGCATTGGCCACCGCATGCAGCGCCACCGTCGTCTTACCCGAGGACTCCGGACCGTAGATCTCCACGACACGACCACGGGGCAGCCCACCGATACCCAGCGCGATATCGAGGGCGATCGAGCCGGTCGGGATGACTTCGAGAGGTTGACGGGCCTCCTGCCCGAGCCGCATGACCGAGCCCTTGCCGAAGTTCTTGTCGATCTGTGCGAGCGCGAGGTCGAGTGCCTTCTCACGATCGTGAGTCGGTGCCATTGTGTCTCCTCTGGTCGGTACCGGGTTGGCCTTGGTGCTGCCGCGTTTACGTGTCTGCTGTGTTGACCGGGGTTTGCCCGAAGCTGTGGTTGCCATCGCCCCGCACACTATCCGGAGGGTCTGACAATCAGCCTCCGGCGTGCCGGGACTGCCTTGCTCTAGCCGAACATCGCTCTGCCGAACATCCGGCGTTTATCGAACATCAGTATGAACGAACGAATGTTCTATTGGCAATACTGGCACGGCCCCCGATACCCGGCAAACAGAGTTTCCACAGGCCAAGGTTCTCCACAGGCCGAGGTTCTCCACAGGCGAAGGTCTCCACAGGCGAAGGTCTTCACTGGTCGGGGCCTTCACAGGCATCGAGTGCGGGCTACCAGCGTTCGCGGGGCACGTCGAAGTCGCGGCAGATTGCGACCCATACCGTGCGGGGGTCGCGGCCGTCCTCGATGGCCTGCGCACCGGTCCGGCCGCCGAACTCGATGAGAACGTGGTCGGTGAGAATCGAATCGGCCGTCTGCACACCGAACTGAGCGTTCATCAACTCGGTGAACTCCGTCAGTCGCACGGCGTCGAGCCTATCGGTGTACGGTCCGCCGGTGCGGCACCCGATCTCCCCAGAACCCGATTGACTACCGTCACCGGATCGACGGTCCCCCTGGCTGATGCCGCGACCGACGCGGCCCGGTCCGCATATCCCGGGTCGTCGAGGACGGTACGCACGGCACCGGTCACCGTGTCCGCGGTGACGGGCCGGACGAGTTCTCCCACACCGATCCGGCTCACCCGGTTGGCCAGTTCCCACTGATCACCGCCACCGGGGATGGTGACCACCGGAACGCCGTGAGTCAGACTCTTGGCCAGAATTCCGTGACCGCCACCGCAGATCAATACGTCGACCGCACCCGAGGCCAGCAGCTGATCCTGACGGGCCAGGCCCGCCACCACGGCACCGGCCGGAAGCCCGGCTCCGACACAGATCGCCGCCACGGTCGAATCGTCGATGCCGAGCCCGGACACCACCACGCGGACATCACGGCGCAATCCGGCGAGTCCGCCGAGCACGTGGTCGATCATGTCGCCGGCGCCGGTGGCGGCGGTGGACGGTGCCACCATGATCAGCGGCCCGTCACCCCCCGGGACCGTGAATATCTCGTCCGTAGGTTCCCACAGCAGCGGACCGACGATGTGGGTCCGCTCGGGCCAGTCCGGGCGGCGTACCTCCAGCGCGGGCAGCGTGGCCACCAGTCGGGCGGCGGGTGCCGGAGTTCCGGGCAATCCGATCGATGTCCGGGCACTCGACCGCTGACGCTCGCCGAGCCGGATCGACCGCGCGGTGGCGACCCGCATCAGCGAATCCCGTAGCCTGCCTTGCAGTCCGGTCCCCACTGCGAGGCCCGAACCCACCGGAGGCAGGCCACGCGATGCGTCGTACAGCGGGTGCGGCGAGCATTCCACCCACGGGATTCCGGCGAGTTCGGCTCCCCAACCACCGCCGACGGTGATGGCATCGGAGACGACCAGATCAATATGCTCCGCCACCAGGGACGGCTCCAGCGCACACGCGATGCGTGCGGCACGTCCACTGAGCTTGTCTCCCGCATCACCGTCGTCGTCATCTGCGAGCGCGGTCAGCCCGGGTAACTCCAGTGTCCGTATACCGCGCCGCGAGGCCTCGTCCAGCCAGCGTCTGCCGGTATAGACGACAACCCCATACCCGGCGGCGTCGAACAACCCTGCCAGGGCGAACGCCGGAAACGCATGACCGGCGTCCGGCCCCGCGACGATACCGATACGGTGCGTGCGGCCCCGCGGCGACGCCCCGGTCACCTAGTGGGTCTGCGGCGGAAGCGTCTGTCCGGGCAAAGTACCGGGCTTGGCCAAGTCCGGCGCCGCAGCCGGTGCACCCGCCGACGGCAGTGCCTCACCCCGCATGCTGGCGCGGATCTGCTCCAGCCGGGAGTGCCCGGCCATCTGGACACCGGCCTGCTCGACCTCGGCCATCCGCCCCTGGACGGAGTTCTTCGCCAGCTCGGCCGATCCCAGAGCGTTGGCGTAGCGGCGTTCGATCTTGTCGCGCACCTGATCCAGGTTGGGCGTGTTACCCGGAACGGCCAACTCACTCATCTGATTGAGCGATGCCGACACCTGCTCCTGCATCTTGGCCTGCTCGAGCTGACTCAGCAGCTTGGACCGCTCAGCCAGCTTCTGCTGCAGCATCATCGCGTTACGCTCGACGGCCTGCTTGGCCTGCGCCGCCGCCTGCAGCGACTGATCGTGCAGCACCTTGAGGTCTTCGACACTCTGCTCGGCGGTGACCAGCTGCGCGGCAAACGCCTCGGCGGCGTTGGTGTACTCCTGCGACTTCTGCGCGTCACCGGCCGCGGCGGCCTGATCGGCCAGGGTCAGTGCCTGACGCGTGTTGGCCTGCAGCTTCTCGATCTCTTCGAGTTGCCGGTTGAGCTTCATCTCCAGCTGGCGCTGGTTGCCGATCACATTGGCGGCCTGCTGGGACAGCGCCTGATGCTGACGCTGCGCATCCTCGATCGCCTGCTGGATCTGCACCTTCGGATCGGCGTACTCGTCGATCTTCGAATTGCCCAGGGCCATCAGATAGCGCCAGAACTTCACGAACGGGTTCGCCATGCTTGCGTCAACTCCATTCACCGGTTGAAAAGTGGATCGGGGACCAATCTAGCCCTGACATCCGACTGTAGCCGCCCCCACCGGGTACAGGCACCGCTGTCGTTCGGATGTGTCACCGGACACGGCCGGTTCGGGATCGCCGGTCAGGCCGCGGCGAGCTCGGCACCGGGCCGCCCGGCAGGAGCCGGAATGACCACCTTTGTGGCCGACAACGCGGCATCGTGCTGCGCTGGGCGCAATGTCTGGCCCGCGTCGAGCACGATGTCGGCGAGTTCGACGTCGAGAGCATCACAGATCGCCGCGAGCAATTCGCTCGATGCCTCCTTCTGGCCCCGCTCGACCTCGGAGAGATAGCCCAGACTCACCCGCGCGTCGGTGGAGACTTCACGCAGCGTCCGGCCCTGGTCCGTACGTACCCGGCGCAGACTTTCCCCCAGCGCCTCTCGCAGCAGTACCGCCATTGACACTCCCTCCTTCGGGTCGTCACCGTCCTAGTGCGCCGACCGACCTTGACAACGATCGCATCGCCCGATCGGTTCCCGCACCGCTCATTCGGGGCGGATCCGGCATCGGGCGCTCTGCTCCGTTCCGCCGACAGTAGTCCACTATCGGCGCCGTCGCGCTGCACGACCGGCGAAAGTCCGGTCGTGACTCATCTCACGTGGCGCTCGTCTCACGCTACCAAGACGTGACCGACACACCCCCGCCGACGCCCCCGTCGTGCCGGGTTGAGCGATCCTGAAGCAGGCTGTCAGCGGCCGGCGCGGCCCTTCGCCCGCAACGCGATCGCCTGCCAGAGGTAGTCGCAGGCGGTCACGACGGTCACGACGACCGCCGCCGCCATCAGGACCACGGCGATCAGGTGCCAGCCACCGTCCAGTGGAAGGAGGTAGAAACCGATCGCCAACGATTGGAGCAGCGTTTTCAGCTTGCCTCCACGGCTGGCCGGAATCACACCGTGCTTGAGTACCCAGAACCGCAGCGCGGTCACGCCCAGTTCACGGACCACGATGACACCGGTCACCCACCAGGACAGCTCACCGAGCACCGACAAGCTGATGAGCGCGGCGCCGATCAGGGCCTTGTCGGCAATCGGGTCGGCCAGTTTGCCGAACTCGGTGACCAGGCCCCGCTCGCGGGCCAGCCGACCGTCGTAGCGGTCGGTGAGCGCTGCGACGGCGAAGATCACGGTGGCCGCGATACGCCACGCCGTGCTGTCCCCGTCGTCGACGAACAGCGTGACGACGAACACCGGCACCAGCACGATCCGGAACATCGTGAGCACGTTGGCGATGTTGAGCAGCGGGACCTCGTCCGGGCGCACTTCGTTCGGGGGCACCTCGTGGGGGACGGACGGGGTGAGGTCACCGGTCACCGGCTCATCCACGGCTTGGCACGGCTCCTCGTCGAGAGCACGGCGAGCCCGGCCGGTCATGACTCACCGACCGATGACGACTCGCCCATGGGGCGCCGAAAGCACACTCGCACACAGAACAGACTATCCGCGATACCGGCCGGGATTGATCACCAGGTCACACGCGATGGGATTCATGTCGATTGACCGGCTCATCGCCCGGCGCCGCAGTCATCCGACGTACATTGATTCGCATGTCCTCCGCCGACCCCGAGGCCGACACGACCGATCACCGCACCGTCGTGGTGCGCCGCGCCCGGACATCCGATGTGCCGCGGATCAAAGAACTCATCGACCAGTACGCCGGCCGGATTCTCCTGGAGAAGAACCTGGTGACGTTGTACGAGTCGGTGCAGGAGTTCTGGGTCGGCGACATGGGCGGCGACGTGGTCGGCTGCGGAGCCCTGCACGTGCTGTGGTCCGATCTCGGCGAGGTCAGAACCGTGGCGGTCGACCGCACCCGCAGCGGGTATGGCATCGGGCACCGGATCGTCGCTCGGCTCATGGACGTCGCGCGCGAGCTGGAACTGAGCCGGGTGTTCGTGCTCACGTTCGAGACGGAGTTCTTCGGCCGCCACGGATTCATCGAGATCGAGGGTACGCCCGTCACCCGCGAGGTGTTCGAGGAGATGTGCCGCTCGTACGACACCGGTGTCGCCGAGTTCCTCGACCTGAGCTACGTCAAACCGAACACACTCGGCAACACCCGGATGCTGGCTCACCTGCATGACAACGGCTGAGGCCGGGTATCGCCCCGGCCTCGGTCGGTCACGCAGGCACGAGCCGGGCTGTCAGGCCGGATCCGGTGCGGAGGCATCTCCGCCCGTGATCGATGCGATCACCCCGGCCAGGTCCTCCGGTTTCACCAGAACCTCGCGGGCCTTGGATCCCTCGCTCGGACCCACGACCCCACGCGTCTCCATCAGATCCATCAACCGGCCCGCCTTGGCGAAACCGACGCGCAGCTTGCGCTGGAGCATCGACGTCGATCCGAACTGACTGGAAACCACCAGCTCGATCGCCTGCAGCAGGTCGTCGAGGTCGTTACCGATGTCGGAGTCGATCTCCTTCTTGTCCCCGGCCTTCGAGGTGGTGACACCGTCGACGAACTCGGGCTGTGCCTGCTCCCGGCTGTACTCGACGACCGCGGAGATCTCCTCGTCGGCGACGAACGCCCCCTGCATCCGGATGGGCCGACCCGCACCCATGGGCAGGAAAAGTCCGTCACCCATACCGATGAGTTTCTCGGCGCCCGGCTGATCGAGGATGACGCGCGAGTCGGTCAGTGAGGACGTCGCGAACGCCAGACGGGACGGGACGTTCGTCTTGATCAAGCCGGTCACCACGTCGACCGATGGCCGCTGGGTGGCCAGGACCAGGTGGATGCCCGCCGCACGCGCCTTCTGCGTTATCCGCACGATCGCGTCCTCGACGTCGCGGGGAGCGGTCATCATCAGGTCGGCGAGCTCGTCGACGATCGCGAGGATGTACGGATACGGCTTGTAGTCGCGTTCGGACCCCAGTGGCGCGGTGATCTCCCCCGACCGCACCTTCCGGTTGAAGTCGTCGATGTGACGCACCCGGGAGGCTTTCATGTCCTGATAGCGCTGTTCCATCTCCTCGACCAGCCAGGCCAGCGCGGCGGCGGCCTTCTTGGGTTCGGTGATGATCGGGGTGATCAGGTGCGGAATCCCCTCGTACGGGGTGAGCTCGACCATCTTGGGGTCGATGAGGATCATCCGCACGTCCTCGGGGGTGGCGCGGGTGAGCAGCGAGACGAGCATCGAGTTGACGAAACTCGACTTGCCCGAACCGGTGGAGCCGGCCACCAGCAGGTGCGGCATCTTGGCGAGATTGGCCGAGACGAAGTCGCCCTCGATATCCTTACCCAGACCGATGACGAGCGGGTGCTTGTCCTTGAGCGTCGACGGCGCCTCCAGCACGTCGGCCAGACGCACCATCTCGCGATCGGAGTTGGGGACCTCGATCCCGACGGCCGATTTGCCGGGGATGGGTGCCAGCAGCCGCACGTTGTCGGTGGCGACCGCATAGGCGATGTTGCGCTGCAGCGCGGTGATCTTCTCGACCTTCACACCCGGGCCGAGTTCGACCTCGTAGCGGGTGACCGTCGGGCCGCGGGTGTACCCGGTGACCATCGCGTCTATCTTGAACTGCTCGAGGACGCCGGTGATGCGGTCGATCATGTCGTCATTGGCACGGCTGCCCGCCACCGGCGGCTCGCCCTCGATGAGCAACGAGGTCGGGGGGACATGATAGGGCGAGTTCTCCGCGGAGTGTCCACGGGACGCTGACGCGGGCCGTCCCGTCCGGCTGGTACCGGATGCGGTGGCGGCACTCATGCGGCGGCCTCTCTGGGTGGTCGGCCTCGTTCCCGATACGGGCGCGTCCTGCCGCGGCGGCAGGTCCGCGTCGTCGCCGGTGGTGGTCGCGGCGGCCGGGCGGGCGCCGCTGCCACGGTCGATGGGTTCGGTGAGATCGGCGGGACCTACGCCGCCCGGTCCGAGTGGATCGGTAGCGGCATCGGCAAAGTCTGCGGCGCCGTAATCACCAGGATCGTAGTCACCGGGACCGAAATCGGCGGCACCCGATCGACGCCCGGTCCTGGGGTCGTCGTATCCGCCCGCGCCGGCCGGGCGTCTGTCGCCGATGAACTCGGTGCGTGCGGAGTCACGCATCTCCCCCGCGGTGGCACCGCGCCGGGAAGCCCCGGTGTCCCGGCCGGACGCCGGAGTCTCGTAGGCCCCGTACTGCGTCTTCCGGGATGTCCGGCGGCGCGCGGGACCGTTGTCGGGGGGATAGTTCTCGTACGGATCCGGAGAGTATCCGGGCTCGGCTCGTTCGGGTCGATAGCCCGCACCGCCGTCTACGGCACGCCGATCCGCCGGGCCGTCGTCCGCTCCGCGCCGATAGCGTTCGGAGTCGTGTCGCCGCTCGGATTCCCACGGCGCTTCGTCGTGCTCACCGGTGTCCCTCGACCCGCGCAGCCGCAGGCCGAGGTAGTCACTGATCCCGATTACCAGGTCGCTCATCGTGCGATCGCTCAGCAACAGCGCACCGAAGGCCATGATCAGCAGCAGGATCGGCACCGAGACCCACGCGGTGACCCAGTGGGTCAGCGGGGTGCCGACCAACCACCCGGCATAGCCGGCGGCGTTCGATCGGCCGGTGAAGTCCGATGGTGCGCCCGCGATCAGGTGTATCAGGCCCAGCGCCGGAGGGCCGAGCAGCACTGCCCCGACGAGCTGGCCGGGTGACTGCTTGGCGAGCGTCGCCGGGCTGCGCATGAGGATCACCGCGACCGCCACCAGGACCACCGGCACGCCGATCGCGACGAGACCGACCGCAGCCCGCACCCCTGCGTTGATGAATGCCCCCACCGGACCCGCTGCGCCGAACCACACACCCACGGCCATCAGGAGTCCGAAGATCAGGAGAAGCAGAGCTATGCCGTCACGCTGATGCGATGGACCACCGGTCTCGCCGTCGGCGCCGTCGTCCGGGCCGCCGGGTACGACTCCGGTGTGTCGGTTGTCTGGGTCACGACTGTCGGGACCACGATCACTGGGACTGGGATCACGGGGACCGGGATCACGGGGAGCACGGCCGTCGGGGCCACGATCGCCTGGATCCTGATCATTGGCACCACGTCGGCCGCGACCGCGGTAGCC
The DNA here is from genome assembly GCF_937858515.1 of uncultured Gordonia sp. Taxonomy (NCBI): domain Bacteria; kingdom Bacillati; phylum Actinomycetota; class Actinomycetes; order Mycobacteriales; family Gordoniaceae; genus Gordonia; species uncultured Gordonia sp. Next base: position 9,540 of record NZ_CALLZT010000167.1, read on the forward strand.
GGGGTCGCCGTCGTCTCCGGCCGGTGTGTCGCGTCCTGTTCCGACGCGCGCCAGGCCTCCGATGCCACGGGCGAGCAGGGCCCAGCCACCGCCGACCCCCCGCCCCACACCTCGTCCGACGGTCGAGGCGACGGACGGCCGGTGCACGTCGGTTGTCCGCTCGGTGATGGGCTTTTCCGGTTCGCCGCGCGAACGCGTGCTGCGGACCGATCGACGTCCCGTGCCCGAGGCACGTGTGGACGATCGGGCAGCAGGTTTCTTCGCCGTACCCTTCCGTCGCGCCGGGGTACTGTCGGTGTCGTCGGCGCGTCCCCGCGTCGACGAGGCGCTCTTTCCCCGGGACGTCCGAGCAGCAGACGACCGTCCGCCGGTCGATCGGCCGGCGGCCGTATCCGTGGCCGGGGTGCGCGCCGAAGACGCGCGTGAACCCGTGCTCGCTCTCGAAGCCATGCGGACAGAGTAGTCCGCCCCGACCCCGTCAGTCACTTACGCAACAACTGTCCCGGTGTGGCGCGTGTCGCAGCACTGCGGTCACGGTCATTTCCCGGCACGCAGCGTCCGCCGAAGGATCTTGCCGGTCACCGTCTTGGGCAGTTCCTCTACGATCACCACCTGCCGCGGATACTTGTAGGCGGCCATCTGCTGTTTGCAGAACCCGACCAGTTCTTTCTCGGTCACCGACGCCCCCTCGTTCAGCGAGACGTACGCCTTCACGGTTTCCCCGCGGTATTCGTCGGGCACTCCGATCACCGCGCACTCGCGCACGGCGGGGTGGGTATAGATCACGTCCTCCACCTCACGGGGCCATACTTTGTAGCCGGAGGCGTTGATCATGTCCTTCTTGCGGTCGACGATGTAGAACCAACCGTCGGCGTCCATGAACCCGACGTCGCCGGTCATGATCGCGCCGTCCGGCATGGACTCGGCAGTCTTGTCCGGTTTGTTCCAGTAGCCGGGTACCACCTGCGGACCCGATGTCACGAACTCCCCCACCTCGCCGACGGGAACGTCGTTGCCGTCCTCGGCGACCACACGCACAACCGTGTTGAACACGGGTACACCCACCGACAGCGCGCCCGAGTCCTCATCGACAGGGGCACGCACGCCGAACGGCACACCGTGCGAGGGCGAGGACGTCTCGGTCATGCCGTAGATGTTGTGGATGTAGGCACCGAAGACCTTTTCCATGCGGTCGCCGATGGCCGGTGAGATCGGTGCGCCACCGGAATAGAGGATCCGCAGACTCTCGAAGTCGGCGGGTGTGGCACCCGGTGCGGCCGACAGCGCGTTGTAGGCGGTGATCGCCGCCACCGTGAACACCGGCCGATACTCCCGGATCGTGTCCACGGCGACGTCGGGTGCGAAGCGGTGCATCAGGATCAGCGACGTGTGGGCGATCATCGCGAACATGATGTGGCCGACGAGCCCGGTGATGTGGAACAGCGGGCCGATACCGAGGATCGGCTCACCCGCGCCCAGTCCGGTCCAGTCCCGGTATACCTGTGCGTTGAATGCGAGATTGCGATGGGTGTTCATCGCGCCCTTGGGTTCTCCGGTGGTGCCCGAGGTGTAGGTAAGCACCGCGGTGTCGTCCGGACTCAGTGTGGGCACCGGCGGGGCGGATCCCTCGTACGCGGCGATGACCTCCGCCAGGTCGACGGTGCCGGGCACCGCGCTCCGGGATACCCCGGCGAAGAGCCGCTCATCGTCGCGGGTCTGGAAGTCCAGCGGCGAACATGTGATGACTGTCCGGATCGATGATCCGCCCTCGGCGATCACGGGCTTGGCCACGGATAGGTACAGATCGTCAAGGGTCAGCAGGGCCACCGCGCCGGAGTCGGCGAGCATGTACCGGAGTTCGCGCTGCTGGTTCATGGGGTTGATGGCGACGGCGATACCACCGGCCTTCCAGGCCGCGACCAGGCCGATCACGTAGCCCGGGTTGTTCTGGACGTACAGTGCCAGCCTGTCACCCGCGGCGAACCCCTCGGCGATGAGCGCCGCCGCCAGAACGTCGGCTGCCTTGTCGACGTCGCCGAAGGTCAGGACACCGTCGAAGTAGATCAGAAACGGGTCGTCGGCGCCGGTTCGGACTGACGCGTCGAACACGTCGAGCGCTGTCGCGCACTCGGCGGTGATGTCAACGGGAGAGCCCTCGGGATACAACCCCAGCCACGGCCGCGCCGCGTAGATCCCCGACGCCGGACTCGCCTGAGCCCCGGGTTGACCGGCGGGCCGGGCGGTGGGGTCGGGATAGGTCATGACAACTCTCCAATGCGATAGCGGTGCCAGTGCCGGCGAATGTCACTGAAGACCCGGAAGTTGAACAAGGCTGATCGAACGTTCGGGATGTTTCAGTCGAGACCAGCATCACACTCCGGCGGGGTTTCGTCAAGCATGCCCTTGACGACGAAAACAGCTGCCCCACCGGGAATTCCAGCGGACCAGGAGTTCAGTCAGACTGAAATCGCATCATCGCCATCGAATAGCGCACATAGTCCCGCGCCACCTCCTGGGCACCGGCGGAACCATCGGCGTGGAACCACTGCGGCAATGCCATGCACATCGTGGCCACTGCGCGCGCCGTCTCTCGGGGATCACCGGTGGCGAACGTCCCGTCGGCCACCGCCGCCATCGCGGCCGCGTCGACCCGAGACTGTATCGCGCGGCGCCGATCGGCGAGCCGCCCTCTGTCGGGCTCCTCCAGACTGCGCATCTCCGTAACGGTGATCAACGCCAGGTCGCGTCGGCTCGCATGAAACAACGCCAGCGCTTCCACCATCAGCGCGAACCGGGTGGCAGGCGTGTCGCCGGCTGAGTCCGCCGCAGCGACCCGCCATTCCAGATCGTCGATGGTGAGGTTTGTCAGCGTCGCCAGCAGGCCCTGCTTACTGCGGTGATAGTGGTAGATGCCGGCGACGCTGCTGTCGGCGGCGGTGGCCACCATCCTCATCGTCGCCCCGTGGTAGCCGAACTCGGTGAACACTTCAATCGCCGCCCGCAGCGCGGGATCGAGGTGCAGTTCGTCGAACCGCCGCCACGACATCACCTCCCCCACCGGACCCGGCGCGGGTTCGGCGCGTTCAGGTGGCGGATCGAGCAGATCCGCCGAACGCACGCCCAGGGTTGCCGCGATGACGTCGAGCCGGTCCGTCGTCAGCGCTACCTTGGCTGTTTCGATGGCACTCATGGTGCCCACGCTCACGCCGATGGCGTCGGCGAGGGCTCGCAATGTCAACCTGGCCCGTGCGCGCGCGGCACGTATGGCAGGGCCCGGATGTTCAGCCATACTGAACACCGTAGCGGAGGCACGCCCTAAACTGTGCGGGAAGGGAGACCGATGTCCGACTACGTTTCCCGGCCATGGCTCGCTCTCTACGGCGAACGGCCGGCATTCCAGCGCAGCCGCTACGACACGGCACTGGAGATGTTCGACGCCACCGTCGCAGCGCGCGGCGATGACATCGCCCTGCACTATTTCGACGGCGCCACCACATGGACACAGCTCGACCGGGCGGCGGACTCGCTGGCCGCGTACATGCAGACGCGTGGCTTCAGGTCCGGCGACCGGCTGGCGATCTGCACTCAGAACAACCCCGCCCTGGTCATCGGGCTCGTCGCGGCGTGGAAGGCCGGAGGTGCCGCGGTATTGATCAGCCCGATGAGCACCCTAGAGGAGTTCGGCCAGTTCCTCGGTACCTACCGGCCATCAGGGCTGCTGGTGCTCGGCGACATCTACCGGGACATCGCCCGTACCGCGCTCACCGACATCTCGGACACCTGGCCCGTTCCGATCGTGGTGACCGCATCACCGTTCGACGGTCAGAGCACCGACGATCCGCGGGTGCTGGAGGAATCAGCCCGGCACCGCCCAGCAGACACAGTCGACCTGTATGCACTGACCGCCGCCCACACCCGGCCGCGCGTCCGGTGCACCATCGGGCCCGGAGACACCGCGGTGCTGCTCAACACATCCGGCACCACGGGATTTCCCAAGGGCGCTGCCATCACGCACGCCAACCTCATGTTCAGCACTCAGACCTACCGGAACTGGACCGGTGTGGGTGAGATGGACCCGATTCTCGCGCTCGCCCCGATCTTCCATGTCACCGGCCTGGTTGCGGGTGTCACCTTGGCGATGCACCTGGGATCAGCGTTGGTACTCACCCATCGCATCCACCCGATGGTCGTCGCCGACGCGATCAGGACGCATCGGCCCGCGTTCGCGACCGCCGCGATCACCGCCTACATCGCGCTGGCCGACGAGTCCGATCTCACGCCCGAGGACCTGACATGCCTGCGTCTGCGCTTTTCGGGCGGTTCCCCGATCGACCCCGATACCGCCGACCGGCTCGAAGCCGTTCTCGGCGGCTACATCCACAACGTGTACGGCCAGACCGAGAGCACGTCACCATCGCATATCGTGCCACCGGGCCTGCGGGCACCCGTCGACGCCGATACGGGGGTGATCTCGGTCGGAATCCCGGTGTGCAACACCATGGTTCGTGTCGTCGACGACAACGGTGAGGAGGTTCCCGTCGGTGCGATCGGTGAGCTGGTCACCTCCGGGCCACAGGTGATCAGCCAGTATTGGGGCAACCCGGCTGCCACGGCCGCGGCGCTGGCTGGGGGTGAATTGCACACTGGCGATGTGGGTTTCATGGATGCCGAGGGCTGGTTCTATGTGGTCGACCGCAGCACCGACGTGATCAATGCCGCCGGGTACAAGGTGTGGCCGTGGGAAGTCGAGCGGGTTCTCCTCTCACATCCGCTGGTCCGCGATGCCGCGGTGGTCGCGATCCCGGATGACTATCGCGGACAGAGCGTGAAAGCCTTTGTGGTGCTTGATACTCCGCAAGAAGCGACTGGACAGTGCCCGGTCACGGAGGCGGGTCTGATCGAGTTCTGCCGGGCTCGTCTGGCGGCCTACAAGTATCCGCGTGAGGTCGAGGTGGTCGGTGCCCTGCCGAGAACGTCCACCGGGAAACTACTGCGGCGGCACCTGCGCGAAGGCTCGTCGTAAACCCCACGAATAAGCCCCGGCATCGCAATATTTGTGATGCCGGGGCCTGTTCGTGGGGTTCAGGGCAGTCAGTTGCCCCGCACGGCCAGAACCGTGGGCACGATCATCGGGCGGCGACGGTACTTCTCCGACACCCAGCGGCCGACGGTCCGACGGATGGTCTGGGCGATGCGATGGGTGTCGGTGACCCCTTCGGCATACAGGGTGTCCAGGGCCCTGCCGACGAGATCGGCGGCGTCCTTGAGCGCGGCCGGATCGTCGGAGAAACCACGCCCGGAGATCTCCGGCGGACTGACCGTGCGGCCGGTCTCCGGATCGACCGCGACGGTGATGGCGATGAAACCGCCCTCGCCGAGGACCAAACGTTCCGACAGCGTGGACTCGCCGACGTCGCCGACGGACAGCCCGTCGACGTATACGTAGCCGACGGGTACGCGCCCGGTGATGGTGGCCAAGCCGTCGACGAGGTCGACGACCACGCCGTCCTCGGCCAGGGCCACCCGGCCCGGCGCCACACCGGTGGCGATGGCCAGGTCGCCGTTGGCGCGCAGGTGCCGCCACTCCCCGTGTACCGGCATCACGTTGGTGGGGCGCACCGCGTTGTACAGGTACAGCAGCTCGCCGGCCGAGGCGTGCCCGGACACGTGCACCTTCGCCGACTGCTGGGTGATGACGGTCGCGCCTCGCTTGGCCAGGCCGTTGACCACCGCGAACACAGAGTTCTCGTTGCCCGGGATCAGCGAGGAGGCAAGGACGACGAGGTCGTCGGCGCGGATGTTGATCTGCCGGTGTTCGCCGCGCGCCATCCGCGACAGCGCCGACAACGGCTCGCCCTGTGACCCGGTGGAGATCAGCACCACCCGGTGATCGGGAAGCGTGGCTGCGGTGTCGAGGTCGACGACCACCCCGTCGGGCACCGACAGATACCCCAGGTCCTGGGCGATCTGCATGTTGCGGACCATTGAACGCCCGACGAACGTGACCCGCCGGTTGTGGGCGTGCGCGACGTCGATGATCTGCTGGATGCGGTGTACGTGGCTGGCGAACGACGCCACGATCACCCGCTGGCGGGCCTTGCCGATGACTTGGTCGAGCACGCCACCGATCTGCCGTTCGGGGGTGACGAAGCCGGGGACCTCGGCATTGGTGGAATCGACGAGGAACAGGTCGACGCCCTCGTCGCCGAGCCGACTGAACCCGGCGAGATCGGTGAGCCTGCCGTCGAGCGGGAGCTGGTCCAGTTTGATGTCGCCGGTGTGCAGTGCCAGACCCGCACCGGTGCGGATGGCGACGGCGATGGCATCGGGAATCGAGTGGTTGACCGCGAAGTACTCGCAGTCGAACGGCCCGTGCTGGGTCCGTTCACCCTCGGTGACCTTGACCAGCTTGGGCCGCTGCCGATGCTCCCGGCACTTGGCCTCCAGCAATGCCAGCGTGAACGTGGAGCCCACGACCGGGATGTCGCCGCGCAACCGCAGCAGGAACGGGACCGCACCGATGTGGTCCTCGTGGCCGTGGGTGAGGATCACCGCCTCGACGTCATCGATTCGGTCCTCGATGTACCGGAAGTCGGGCAGGATCAGGTCGACGCCGGGCTGCGCGTCCTCGGGGAACAACACGCCGCAGTCGACGATCAGCAGACGGCCGTCGTATTCGAAGACGGTCATGTTGCGGCCGACCTCGCCGATACCGCCGAGTGCGACGACCCGCAATCCACCGCTGCGCAGCTTGGGCGGAGGCCCCATCCGGTCGGGGGCGGTCTGGGTGGTCTGCGATTCGGCAACGGCGCGTTCGTGTTTGCCGCGGGATGCCTGCCCGCCGGTACCGGGGGCTTCGGTTTCCGTGGCGTGCCGGGCCGCGCCCGAGGCGCTCTCGGCGACCGTCGCGGGGCTCGGCGGGCCTGCATGTCGTGAGGCGCCGCGCCGACGCCGGGCTGGGCTCGTCATCAGTTCAGTAATCCCGCTGCGGTCAGATCCGCTGCCAGCTCATCGAGTTGTGCGGCGTCGGCCGGCACCTGCGGCAGACGTGGATCGCCCACGTCGAGGCCGAGCAGCCGCAGCGATGCCTTGACCATCGTGACACCGCCGAGCCGGCCCATCGCACCCACGAGCGGGGCCACCGAGTTGTTGATCTCGCGGGCGGCCACCACGTCACCCTTCTCGAACGCCAGTTGCATCTCGCGGAGCCGGTCGGCGACGAGATGACCGATGACGCTGACGAATCCGGTGGCGCCGACCGACAGCCACGGCAGGTTCAGCCCGTCGTCGCCGGACAGGTACTCCAGACCGGTGGAGGCGATGAGCCCGGCACCTGCGGCCAGGTCGCCCTTGGCGTCCTTGACCCCGACGATCCTGGGGTGTTCGGCGAGTGCGCGGATGGTGGGTTCGGCGATCGGGATCACCGAACGCGGGGGAATGTCGTAGAGCAGCACGGGCAGGTCGGTGGCGTCGGCGACCGCCCGGAAATGGGCCAGCAGACCGGCCTGCGGTGGTTTGGAGTAGTACGGGGTGACCACGAGCAGACCGTGCGCACCCGCCTCTGCACCGGCGATCGCGAACTCGACGCTTTCAGCGGTGTCGTAAGTACCGACGCCGTGAGTGATGCGGCAGCGATCGCCGACCGCGTCGAGGACGGCCCGCAGCAGTTCGAGTTTCTCGGCAGGCTGGGTGGTGGGCGACTCACCCGTCGTGCCGGACAGCACCAGCCCGTCACAACCCTTGGTCACCAGGTGGTCGGCCAGCTCCGCCGCCTTGTCGAGATCGAGAGTTCCGTCGGCGCGGAACGGAGTCACCATCGCCACCACATTCGTCCCGAAAGGGTGCGCGTCAGGCTGCTGCACGGCTGCGTTCATGGTGGTCAAGGCTACCTTCTCCTGGGTCGATCCCGCGCCGGGGATACCTGTGCGGGCAGTGGTGTGTCGAGAACGAGAGCGGGCCGAATGGTCGCACGCGCGAGGCCGGCGCGCACAGGCGAGTCGCGAATGCGATCAGCCTTCGAGAACGTACGGCGAAGTGGCCACCTCGGTGCCGTCGGCGAGCGTCCCGATCTCGAAATCGCCGAAGACGGTGGGCGCGATCGCCATCAGCTGCCGCAGGCATTCGACGGCGAGCTGGCGGATCTCGACGTCGGCGTGTTCGGTGGCGCGCATGCCGACGAAATGCCGCCAGGCGCGGTAGTTCCCGGTCACGACGATCCGGGTCTCGGTGGCGTTCGGCAGCACCGAGCGGGCAGCTTGCCGAGCCTGCTTGCGGCGCAGGATCGCGTTGGGCACGTCCGCGAACTTCGCTTCGAGGGCGTTGAGCAGTTCGACGTACGCCGCGCGGCTGGCGTCGGTCGCTTTGATGAACAGTTCTTCGAGTGCGGCGTCATCCTTGATCGCCGGTGGGGCGACCACATTGGAGTCGTGTTCGGGTACGAATCGCTGCGAGAGCTGCGAGTACGAGAAGTGCCGGTGCCGGATCAGTTCGTGGGTACACGATCGCGAGATCCCGGTGATGTAGAAGGTGACCGACGCATGTTCGAGCAGCGACAGGTGCCCGACCTCAAGAATGTGCCGCAGATAACCGGCGTTGGTCGCGGTCCGCGGGTTCGGTTTGTCCCAGCTTTCGTAGCAGGCGCGCCCGGCGAACTCGACCAGCGCCTCACCGCCGTCGGTGTCGGTGCTCCACGGCACGTCCGGCGGCGGCGTGAACTCGGTCACCGCCACCATCTGGACCTTCAACGGCACCAGTTCGGACACACCGCCTCCTCCATCGTCGATTCCCGCCGCTCGTCGTCTGCCACCGCTCATCGGTCGACTCGTTCGCATGACGAGTGCGGTCAGGGCGGGCTCCTCCGTCGCCGCCGCGCCTCGATTCTCCCCCAGACATCTGCGATGGTCGTCGTCAGGCCCGTCGATCGCGTCGCTGCCTCCGGTTTCGCGGTGCCGATGTGGTGAATCGGGAACGAATTCTGCCCGATTCCCGCGTTTCGCCGGGTCGACATTCCCAGGTGAAGGTGACCAGACGCACACGGGCACCGGCCCGATGGCGCATGATGTTCGACGTGCGTACTCAGCCCCCCGTTCCCGGCATGCCGTCCCCCGCCGACGCTCCGCCGGCCGTCACCGCAGGCTCCCCCTCCCGACGCAGCGTATTGCTGGGCGGCGCGGGTATCGGCGTCGCCGGTGCCGTGTACGGTGCCGGGCGGTCCACCGCAGCACCTGCCGCGCCGCCCCGCCCGCGCAGCCATGACGTTTTCGCGCACGGTGTGGCCTCGGGAGATCCGTTACCCGACCGGGTCATCCTGTGGACGCGGGTCTCCCCCACCCCGGCCGCCACACCCGGCTCGGGCGTCGGGGCCCCGGTCCAGGTGACCTGGCGGATCGGCACCGACAGCGCATTGCGATCGGTGGTCGCGTCGGGCACCACGACGACCGGCCCCGAACGCGACTTCACCGTCAAGATCGACGCGACGGGGCTCTCTCCCGACACCCGCTATTGGTACGAGTTCGCTCTCACCTCCGCCGGGACGACGCACAGGTCACCGATCGGTGCGACTCGCACCGCGCCCCCCGCGGATGCGGATGTCAGCCGTGTCCGGTTCGGCGTGGTGTCGTGCGCCAACTGGGAGGCCGGATACTTCGGCGCGTACCGCCACCTCCTCGGCCGTCGCGACCTCAGCGCGATCGTGCACCTCGGCGACTACTACTACGAGTACAAGACCGGTGAGTACACGGGTAAAGGGCACGCGATCCGTGTCCACGCACCGCGAAACGAGGCCCGGACGCTCCGCGACTACCGGATCCGGCACGCCCAGTACAAGACCGACACCGACCTGGCCGCGCTGCATCGGGCGCTGCCGTGGATCTGCACCTGGGACGATCACGAGTCTGCCGACAACAGCTGGCTCGGTGGTGCCGAGAACCATTCACCGTCGGAAGGAAGCTGGGCCGCCCGCAAGGCAGCTGCTGAACGTGCGTACTACGAGTGGATGCCGGTGCGGCCACCGGCCGATGCGGGCGGTCTGCATCTCTATCGCCGCCTCAGGTTCGGCAACCTGCTGGACCTGTCGATGCTGGATTTGCGCACATACCGGGACAGGGAGGTGTCGGTGCTCTCCCGCAAGATCGACGACAAGGCGCGTTCGATCACCGGGAAGGCGCAGCTGAAGTGGCTGACCGACGGCCTGACCGGCTCCACGGCCACCTGGCGGATCGTCGGCAACCCGGTGATGATCACGCCTGTGCTCCTCCCGCCGCTCGACAGGGCCACCACCGGCGCGATCACCGACGTCCTGGGTATCCCGGAAGGCGGTATCCCCTACAACGCCGACCAGTGGGACGGCTACACCGCCGACCGCGCACGGCTGCTGCGCACCATCCGGGACAAGAAGATTTCCAACGTGGTGTTCATCACCGGCGACATCCACACGTCGTGGGCGTGCGATGTCCCTGTTGACGCCGCCCGGTATCGGTCGACGGGTGCCGTGGCCACCGAGCTGGTGGTGCCGTCGGTGACCGCATCCAACATCGACGAGATGATCAAGGTGCCTGAACACACGGTCAGCAACGCGATCCCCCCGGCGATCACAGCCCTCAACCCGCACATCAAGTGGACCGACCTCGACGCGCACGGTTACGGGGTGCTCACCGTCACCAAGGCCGCCGTGCAGATGGACTGGTACTTCCTGCGGGACAAGACCCAACCCCGCACCGGCGAGTACCACGGCAGGTCATTTCGGGTCCGCAGCGGGTCCAACCGTGTTATTCCGGTAGTCAACCCCATACCCTGAGACACGCCCCCGTCCCCGAAAGGACAACCTTGCGATGACAACTCGCTCATTATCCCGGCCGATGCGCGTCATCACCAGTGTGGCCGCCGTGTCCGCCATCGCCCTGGCTCCGGCCGTCACCGGGCAGGCCGGTGTCGCGGTGGCTGTTCCGGCCGACACCGGCTCGTCCACCACCGACGCACCCGCGGTGGCGACGCCGAGCGTCATTCATCTCGCGGGTACCGAGAACACCCGGACCTTCGCCGCGTACACCACCACATCGGGCAAGAGCGTTTCGCCCGCCGTGATCCGCAGCGACAATCTGTCGAAGCTGACCGCGTCGGACATCCGCACCCTCAAGCGCCTGAACGTGACGTCGATCGTGGATCTGCGCACCCAGCTCGAATACACGGTCCAGCCGAACAGGGCGGTCCCGGGTGCCCCACTCAAGCATTTCGACGTGCTCGGTCAGACACCGATCACCAATCTGATCGACCTCTCGTCGGCCTATCGAGCGTTCGTGACCTCGCCGTCGGCCCGCGCCGCGTTCCGCAAGACACTGCTCAACATCAAGAACACCACCTCCGCCGGCAACTCGGTGATCTTCCACTGCACCGCGGGCAAGGACCGCACGGGCTGGACGGCCGCGCTGCTGCTGAGCATCCTCGGCGTCGACCGGGCGACCATCGAACGCGATTACCTGGCCAGCAACACCTACCGCCACGCCTCGCCGAGTGACCCGCTCAACGGTGTCCGCATCGAGTGGTTGCGCTCATCGTTCGCCACCGCCAACAGCAAGTACGGCAGTCTCGACGGCTACCTGCGCAAGGGTCTGGGCCTGACCACCAAGGATCTGAATACGCTGCGGGCTAATCTGCTGCGCTGAGCAACTCGTCGAGTCTGGCGTGGGTGTCATGCCAGCCGTGCACGGCGATCGAGGTGATCCCGAGGTCGGCGACGGGGCGGTCGTTGCCACCCTCGTCGAGCCGGTCGCCGTAGAACAGGATGTCGGCGATGTTCAGGTCGAGGATCTCCATCAGGCGCCGGGCACCGTAGGCCTTGTCGATGCCCTTGCGGGTGACATCGACCGACGTCGATCCGCCGCTGCGGACCTCCAGGTCCGGGAGCCGTTGCGCCGCATACGCACGCAATGCTTCCTTTTTGGCACCGTCGGGGTCCCAGGCGGCCTTGGCGTCGACGGGGGCCGCCTGGCCGAGCGCACTGTAGGTGATCTGTGAGCCCCGGTCCTCCAGGATCGGACCCCACGGCTGCGCCTCCCACAGGCCCAGTTCTTCGGCGCCGCTCTCCAGGACATCGAGCGTGCGTGACTTCTCGTCGTCGGACAGGTATTCGGCGTAGACCGTCTCCCAGCCGGAGTCGCCGAGCCGGACGTACTGGGTACCACAGGTGGGCATCAGGTGCAGGTTCGCGGCGTTGGGGTCATCGCCGATGCGGCTCAGCACCTGGGCGTCGAACTGCCCGAACTGGCCGCCGGAGATGATGCAGACCAGGCCGCGCTCGAGGAGCCTGCGCAGTTGCGCGGCCATCTCGTCGGGCAGTGGACTCTTGGACGGGGCCAGCGTGTCGTCGAGATCGAACATCACCAGCCGGTATGTGTTGCCGCCGTGTTCAACAGCCATCGCAGTGCGTACCTACTCTTCCTCGATCCACGCGCGCGTGCGCGCACGTCGCTGTACGAGGACACTACGTGTTGGGTAGTGCAACCATTATCCGCTACAACTCGTGAACGGCCGTGGTGTGCCCAAGATCGCATCCTGAGGTCGTCAGGACCGAACCCGGCGGGCCAATTCCTTCGCGAGATCACCGGAGTCCGCCACCGCCACCGCGTCAAGTCCCAGCCACTGCGCCATCGTCGTCAAGTCCGCGGCAAGGCGCTCGGCGACGACTCCGCGATCACGGCCCGGCTCCAGATGCGCGGCGGGCACCCGCAGCACGCCGGTGGCGCGGTCGGCTTTCAGATCGACCCGTGCGGCGATGTCGTCGCCGAGCAGGTACGGGTGCACGTAGTAGCCGTGGACGCGTTTGTGGGCCGGTGTGTAGATCTCGATGCGGTAGTGAAAGTCGAACAGCCGCAATGCCCGTGGTCGGCAGAACACCAGCGGGTCGAACGGTGAGAGGATCGTCGAGCAGGTGACGGCGCGTGGCGTGCGCGCTCCGGCGGCCAGGTAGGCGCGGTCGTCCCACCCCTCGACGGTCACCTCGCTGACCATCCCGTCGTCGTTCGCCTCGGCGATGGCCCGCTGCGCATCGGTACGGCTCATGCGGTAGTAGTCGGCGATGTCGGTGAGGGTGCCGACGCCCAGCGATGCCGCCGCTCGCCCGACCAGGATGCGCTGTGCATCGGCGCGGTCGATCCGCGTCTCGGCGATATCGGTGCCGACGATGCGTTCGCTGCGGTCATAGAAGCGGGAGAACTTCTCGTCCCGCACCGCCGACAGCCGCCCCTCGGCGAACAGTGCCTCGCAGACGTGTTTGACCTCGCCGCGCTCCCACCAGCTTCCGGCGTCGCCTTTGTCGCGCACGATGCCGAGGGCGGCCTCGATGTCGCGGGGCATGCTCGGGCCGAGTTCGTCGATGACGGCGACAATGTCGGCAGCCAGCGCCGCGTTGGCGGCCATCACCTCGCGGGTGTATTTCCATCGGCCGCCCGTGAATTCGTCCATACGCCAACGGAACAGCGGCCAATCATCGACGGGGATGAGCGCCGCTTCATGCGCCCAGTATTCGGCCAGCGCCCGCGGTTTGCCGACCGGTTGCCAAGCGGCTCTGGCGAGCAGCTGCCGGTCGTAAGGTCCCAGGCGCGCGAACAGCGGCAGGAAGTGAGCGCGCACCGCCACATTCACTGAGTCCAGCTGAATGAGCCCGGTGCGCCCCAGCACCCGTTTCAGATGCGTCATCGTAGGGGCCGACGTGGGTCGCCTGTCGGCGAAACCCTGTGCGGCAAGGGCGATCCTGCGCGCCTGCGCCGCCGAGATGTCCGCTGCCGTCACCGCGGGCGCCGCCGACGGTAGTCGGCGAACCGGTATCGCGCCCCCGACGACGACGTCAGCCAGTCACCGACGTCGACCGCATACCAGGTCGCCTCATCGATCGCCGGAGCGAAGGCGTCCGCATTCTCGATGACCAGATCCAACTCGGTGACCCGAAGTTCATCGGCGCCGACGATCGCGGCCCGGTATATCTGTTCACCGCCGATCACCGACACAGTCATATCCGGGGCCGCTGTCAGCGCATACGCCTCATCGAGCGATGCGGCCACTTCGGCGCCATCGGCCCGCAGGTCGGGGTTACGGCTGATCACTATGTTGCGCCGCCCGGGCAGCGGCCTGAACTTCGGCGGCAGCGACTCCCAGGTCCGCCGCCCCATGATCACCGGCGACGCCCCGGTGAGTTCCCGGAAGCGCCGCATGTCCTCGGGCACCCGCCACGGGATGGTGTTCGCCCGGCCGATCGCCCCGCGGCGGTCCTGAGCCCAGATGAGTGAGATCACCTCAGATGGCCACGGGTGCGGCGATACCCGGGTGCGAGCGGTAGCCGATCACGGCGATGTCGTCGTACTCGTAGTCGAAGATCGACGCGCGCTTACGCAGGTGCAATGTCGGATACGGGTACGGATCCCGGAGTAGTTGCCGGGTCACCTGCTCGACGTGGTTGTCGTAGATGTGGCAGTCGCCGCCGGTCCAGATGAACTCGCCCACCCGGAGTCCGGCCTGCGCGGCCATCATGTGGGTGAGCAGTGCGTACGACGCGATGTTGAACGGCACGCCGAGGAACAGGTCGGCGCTGCGCTGATACAGCTGGCACGACAGTTTTCCGTCGGCGACATAGAACTGAAAAAACGCATGGCACGGTGGCAGCGCCATCTGCGGAATCTCCCCCACATTCCAGGCCGACACGATGTTGCGCCGCGAATCCGGGTCGCTCTTGAGCAGATCGAGGGCCGCGGAGATCTGGTCGATGTACTCCCCCGACGGCGTCGGCCAAGCCCGCCACTGCGCGCCGTAGATAGGACCGAGTTCACCGAAAGGATCGGCCCACTCATCCCAGATCGTGACGCCGTGCTCGTTGAGCCAGCCGATGTTGGAGTCGCCGCGCAGGAACCACAACAATTCGTAGATGATCGACTTCAGATGGACTTTCTTGGTGGTGATCAGCGGAAACCCGGCCGCCAGGTCGTAGCGCAGCTGATGCCCGAAGACGCTGCGGGTACCGGTCCCGGTCCGGTCTGCCTTCGACGTGCCACTGTTCAGCACCAGCCGCAACAGATCTTCGTACGGGGTGGGGATGGTTCCGGGCGCGGGGCGCACCGGGTCGTGCTCGGTCGCGATATCGTCCCGGCGTTCCGCTTGCCCTGTGCTCACTCGCGCAAGTCTAATGTCGGTCGACCCTCGCGTCCCTGCGGCACTACCGCATCAACTGTGCGGCCACCGTCGCACCGAGGTTCCAGCATTCTTCCAGCTGTTGTTTGCCCGGCTTCCCGGACAGGACGACGTGGTCGGCCGACTTGACCCACGCCAGCCCGGTGGTGATCGACTCCACGGCCCGCACCGCGCCCTCGCCGCCCTCGTTGGCGTGCAGGAACAGCCCGTACGGACGTCCGCGCGTCTCGTCGAGGCACGGATAGTAGATGGTGTCGAAGGCGTGTTTGAGGGCGCCGCTGATGTAGCCGAGATTGGCCGGGGTGCCGAGCAGGTAGCCGTCGGCTTCGAGCACATCCGTCGCTGTGACGGACAGCGCTGCCTTGCGCACCACCTCCACACCCTCGATTTCGGGGTCCGTGGCGCCGCTGACCACCGCCTCGAACATCTCCTGGCAGTGCGGGGACGGCGTGTGGTGGATGATCAGCAACCTGCTCACGAGCCGGACCCCTTTGCGGCGTCCTGGTATTGGGTGACGGCGCGCTTCATCATCTCGCGGGCGCGGGTGCGGTCGCCGGCGTAGTCGTAGGCACGGGCGATGCGGTAGGTGTTGCGCCAGTCGTCGGGGTCGGCCTCCCACTCGGCCTTGACCTGGGCGAACAGTTCGTCGGCGGCGTCGCGTTCGATGCGTCCCGACGGGCGGCGCGGCAGGTGTGAGATGTCCAGTTCGCGGCCCTCGTCCTTGATCACGCGCGCCAGTTGCTGGTGTTCGATGCCGGCGCGCAGAGTCGAATACACCAGCCACACCCCGATGATCGGCAGCAGGATCACACCGATGCCCAGTCCGATGCCGGCGACACTGCCGGTGGCGATGAGCCCGAAACCACGCCAGCCCAGCAGCCCGAAGTAGAAGCACAGCGCGACGACGAGGAACGCGATCAGCCAGACGATCGGCCGGGCGTCCTTCTCCCGCGGCTTTCCCGAGGTCTTCTCAGACGCCATGACCTCAGAGGTCCATGAAGTATTCGAGACCGACGGTCAGCCCCGGATGCGCGGCCACATTGCGCACACCCAGCAGCACGCCCGGCGCGAACGACGACCGGTCCAGCGAGTCGTGCCGGATGGTCAGCGTCTCGCCCTGGGTGCCGAGCAGCACTTCCTGATGGGCGACGAGACCGGCCAGGCGCACCGAATGCACCCGAACGCCTGAAACGTCGGCACCGCGGGCACCGTCGAGTTCCTGCGACGTCGCGTCCGGGCAGGGTGCGAGTCCGGCATCGGCGCGGGCCGCTCCGATGAGTTCGGCGGTGCGGTAGGCGGTGCCCGACGGCGCGTCGGCCTTGTGCGGGTGATGCAACTCGATGACCTCCACCGATTCGTAGAACCGGGCCGCTTGCTGGGCGAATCGCATCGACAGCACCGCACCGATCGCGAAGTTGGGGGCGATGAGCACGCCGACGCCAGGATTGGCGTCGAGCCAGCCTCGGACGGTGTCGAGGCGTTCGGTGGTGAATCCGGTGGTGCCGACGACGGCGTGGATGCCGTTGTTGATGAGGAATTCCAGGTTGCCCATGACGACGTCGGGGTGGGTGAAGTCGACGACCACCGAGGTCTGGGTGTCGGTGAAGGCGGTGAGCGCGTCGTCCTTGTCGACGCCGGTGCTGTAGGCCAGGTCGTCGGCCGCCTCCACTGCGGCCACGATCGCCTGCCCGACTTTGCCATTGCTGCCGAGCACGCCGACGTTGATTCCGCTCACTGCCACTCCCTCACCTGTGCGACCTGATTACCCGCACAGTCTACGTTCGCCCCGGATGGCCGAGATCGTGGCGGTCTACCACTGCATGGTCGACTGATCGAGGTAGCGACCCTCGTCGAAACGTCGTTCGGTGAGTACGCCGTGGCCGTCGGCGCGCATCCACAGGACCGAGCTGGTGCGGGTGCCGTAGCCGGGCATGCGGATGAACGCCGGCGACAGGTCCCGTTCCCGTTCGAGGCCGACTCCGGTGTCGGGCAGCAGGTCATCGGGTGCGGGCCGATCGTCGGCGAGCACGGAGAACAATGCCTCGTCGGTCGCATTGGTTTGCGGCGGTGCGGTTTTCAGAACCGCGGCCACCGCGTCGACGGTGCGGGTCACCTTGGGCCACGAGTTGTCGAGGGCGCCGTTGGACACCCCGCGTACACCATCGGAGACCCGATGCGCCGCGACCTCTGGCTTGTTGGCCGCCCACCACACCGAATCACCATCCGAGACAAGTAGATTCACCGGCGCATACTCCTCGGCGGTATCGGTGAGGCGCTGTGCCTCATCGGCCGGGGAAATATCGGACGTCAGGAAGTCGACGGGCAATGCGCCGCGTGAGCGTTTGTCCGGTTCGGGCACCGGATCACCGTCGCGGACATTGGTGACCGCCGCGAACCGCCCCGGTACCTCGGCACTCACTCCCATCCAGGTGCCGCCGGCCTGCGTATCCCGGCCACCGATGATCGGCAGGTCCGGCCATCGGTGAATCGTCCGGGTCTCGCGCGCATAGAACTCATCGCGGTTGGCGGCCACCACCAACGGGTAGCCGTCGATCACGTTGACCGCGAACACAATCAGACACATCCGTCACCACATCCCTGACCCGGCACCGGCCGGTTCCATAGTCATCGAAAACACCCGTCAATCGATCAGGGGAAGATTCTGCCCGAGATTGTCGAGCCTGCGCTGAATACCGGCGATCTCGCGCACCGCCTGCGCCACCAGACTCCGGTCCAATGGGGACAGTCGTTTCATCTCCAACAGGTCGCTGACCGTCTCACCCCTGTCGAACTGAGCCACTTGATAATTCAGGCGCACGCGCTGCAGCACCTCGAACACCTCGATCAGCGTGGATGCCTGATCTCCCGGCAACACGACGCTGCCCGCGGCCGCCCGCAGCCTCGACCGGGTGTCGCGTTCGCCGGAGCCGACGAATAGCGCCACCCAGCGGGCGATGTCGGTGAGCGGCGCCAGCGCGTGCTCCTTGATGTCGAAGGTGCCGCCCTTCCCGGACAGCACATCGCGCATCGACCGTATCCGGGCTTTGGTGCTCAATGCCTCGGCGAGGATCAGACCCATCGTGTCCCGGCGGCCCCGGAGCCCGTCGAGCACCGATTCCATCCCGGTGCCGCCGGTCCCCCAGATGGGCCGGGCGTCGAGCAGCAGGGAGGTGTACACGATCGCCTCGTCGCGCAGTGGGGAGTCCATCCACTTCTGCGCCGCAGCCGACCATTCGCCACGACGCCGCGAGAACCACGGTTTGGAGGCGACCACCCCGTTGAGGTCGATGGCCAGCCCACCGCCGCCGGCGATCCCGATCACCTCTGCGCAGGCCTGCCGGAACCGGGCGATGTCGGCGTCGGTGACATCGTCGGCGAAGGCCACCGCGGAGTCGACATCGGAGCTGAGCACAGCATCGCGACGGGCGTTGCTGCCCAACGACATCCAGCAGATCCCGGCCGGGTCGAGGTCGTGTCTGTCGTTCACGAGATCCAGCGCACGGCGGACCACCGCGTCACTGAGCAGGGACGCGATCGCACTCACCTCGTGCGCCGGCTGACCCCGGCGGACCAGGTCCGCCACGAAGTACGGGATCCGCGCCGCATGCCGCTGCAGCCCGGACGGTGTTACTGCCGTCGCAATCTGCCGGCGCAATGTCAGGCTGGGTCCGGCGGGAGCCGACAGCAGGTCGGCGGCCGTCACCGAACCCAACAGCGCGCCTTCCGCGTCGACGACGGGCACACAGGTCAAGTCCTGTTCGAGCACCAGGGCGAGCACGGTCGCCACCGGGGTATCGGCGGCGACCGCGGGCACCGGTGGCCCGACTATGTCGCCGACGGGCGTGCACGGGTCGACTCCACGGGCCACCACATCGGCGCGGATCCCGACATCAGTCAGTACACAGAAGCCGTCGCCGACCCCCACGATCAGCGCCGCGAAACCACGCTCGGTCATCACCGTCGCCGCATCACGCACCGGCATCGAGGCCGCCACCACCATCGGATCACCTGAGATCAGGGTGCCGATCGCACCGGCCGGTGCCTCACCGACCCGATGTGGCACGGTCAGCTTGTCCCCGGTCATACCGGTTTGCCACCCACGAGAATGCGGGACCGGGACCTGCGGAGTCGACTGCTGCACTCCGTGATTCTACGGCCGCACTCCGACGGCGCTCAGCCTGTGGATAACTTTCCGCGGCAGCCTCAGGGAGCCGTTACGCTGAACGGACACGAAGAACCAGTGAGGGGGCACAGTGGCAGATCCGGAAGAACTCGACGCGCGATTGCGTAATGTGGAACGCGACGTCGAAGGACTCAAGACAGAGAACGAGCAACTACGCCGTGATGTGTCGGCAGCGCGGGTACTGGCCGCGGGAGCCGACCAGGATGTCAGCGGGATGCACGCCGCATTCCGCGCACAGACGATGATCCTGAACGCCTTGCGCGAAACCCAACTCGAGCAAGAAGGCCGGTTCGGCGACCGCATAGACGGACTCGATGCACGCATGGATGGACTGGATGCACGCATGGATGGACTCGAAACCGAGGTCCGCACCGGGTTCGCCAAGATGACCGTGGGAATGCAGCAGATCACCACCCTGCTCACCACGGCACTCGACAACGGGTCACTCGGCCCCGGCAACGACCGGCCGAACAACTCCTGATCACATACCGACAACGAGAGCGGCCCGCCATCCCGGTGAGGATGGCGGGCCGCCCTGTCATCGGACCCTGATCGGTCAGGCGTCGACCTTCTCCGCGTCGGCCTTGGCCTCGGCAGGCTTGTCGTCGTCGACGGGGACGAGGCTGATCTTGCCGCGCTCGTCGATGTCGGCGATCTCCACACGCAGTTTGGAGCCGACGTTCACCACGTCCTCCACCTTGTTGATGCGCTTGCCCTTGCCGAGCTTGGAGATGTGCACCAGGCCGTCGCGGCCCGGCAGCAGCGACACGAACGCACCGAACGCGGTGGTCTTGACCACGGTGCCGAGGAACCGCTCGCCCACCTTGGGCAGCTGCGGGTTGGCGATGGCGTTGACCCGATCGATCGCGGCCTGCGCGGACGGGCCGTCGGCGGCTCCGACGAACACGGTGCCGTCGTCCTCGATCGAGATGTTGGCGCCGGTCTCCTCGGTGATGCCGTTGATCGTCTTACCCTTGGGGCCGATCAGCTCGCCGATCTTGTCGACGGGGATCTTGATGGTGGTGATCCGCGGCGCGTACGGGCTCATCTCGTCGGGCTCGTCGATGGCCTCGGCCATCACGTCGAGGATGGTCAGCCGGGCGTCCTTGGCCTGGTTGAGCGCACCGGCCAGCACGTGCGACGGGATGCCGTCGAGCTTGGTGTCGAGCTGCAGCGCGGTCACGAAATCCTTGGTGCCGGCGACCTTGAAGTCCATGTCGCCGAAGGCGTCTTCGGCGCCGAGGATGTCGGTCAGTGCGACATAGCGGGTTTCGCCGTCGACGTCGTCGGACACCAGACCCATCGCGATACCGGCGACCGGGGCACGCAGCGGCACACCGGCATTGAGCAGCGACAGGGTGGATGCGCACACCGAACCCATCGAGGTGGAACCGTTGGAGCCCAACGCCTCGGACACCTGACGGATCGCGTAGGGGAAGTCGGCGACGCTCGGCAGCACCGGCACGAGGGCCCGCTCGGCGAGCGCACCGTGACCGATTTCGCGGCGCTTGGGCGACCCGACGCGGCCGGTCTCACCGGTCGAGTACGGCGGGAAGTTGTAGTGGTGCATGTACCGCTTGGACGTTTCGGGTCCGAGCGAGTCGATCTGCTGGGCCATCTTCACCATGTCAAGGGTGGTGACGCCCATGATCTGGGTCTCGCCGCGCTCGAACAGGGCCGAACCGTGGGCGCGCGGGATGACCGCGACCTCCGCGGACAGCGACCGGATGTCGGTGGTGCCGCGGCCGTCGATGCGGAAGTGGTCGGTGAGGATGCGCTGACGCACCAGCTTCTTGGTGAGCGAGCGGAACGCCGCCCCGATCTCCTTCTCGCGGCCCTCGAACTGACCGGCGAGCTGGTCGAGGATCTCGGCCTTGAGGTCGTCGGTTGCGTCCTCGCGCTCGTGCTTGCCGGCGATGGTGAGGATCTGCGACAGCTTGTCGGACGCGGCTGCGGCGACGGCGTCGAAGGCGTCGGCCTCGTAGGCCGGGAACAGCGGGAACTCGCCGGTCTCCTTGGCCGCGGCGGCAGCCATCGACTTCTGGGCCTCGCACAGGGCGGCGATGAACGGCTTGGCGGCTTCGAGACCTTCGGCGACGATCGCCTCGGTGGGTGCCTGCGCACCACCGGCGATGATGTCGATGACGTTCTCGGTGGCCTCGGCCTCGACCATCATGATGGCGACGTCGGCGTCGGCGCCTTCACCGGAGACGATGCGACCGGCGACGACCATGTCGAACACGGCGCCCTCGAGCTGCTCGACGGTCGGGAACGCGACCCACTGGCCGACCTTGTTCTCTTCGGTCGGGATGAGGGCCACGCGCACACCGCCGACGGGACCGGAGAACGGCAGGCCGGCGATCTGGGTGGAGGCCGAGGCGGCGTTGATGGCAAGCACGTCGTACAGGTCCTGCGGGTTGAGGCTCAGGACGGTGACGACGACCTGGATCTCGTTGCGCAGGCCGTCGACGAACGACGGGCGCAGCGGCCGGTCGATGAGCCGGCAGGTGAGGATGGCGTCGGTGGACGGGCGGCCTTCGCGACGGAAGAACGAGCCGGGGATGCGGCCGGCTGCGTACATGCGCTCTTCGACGTCGACGGTCAGCGGGAAGAAGTCGAAGTGTTCCTTCGGCTGCTTGGAGGCTGCGGTGGTGGACAGCAGCATGGTCTCATCGTCGAGGTAGGCGACGACCGCGCCGGCGGCCTGCAGAGCGAGACGTCCGGTTTCGAACCGGATGGTGCGGGTGCCGAAGCTGCCGTTGTCGATGATGGCGGTGGCTTCGGTGATCGAGTCGTCGAAGTCTTCGGCGACGTCGGTGTTCACATCGGTCATGTGAGGTGGGGATTCCCTTCGTGTCGGCCGCTCATCGGTGGCGGCCGGGTGTGTCTCCGGCGCGTGGGCCGGATCTTGTGGACAGCCTGACGCCACGCAGCACACCATCGGATGTGCGCGAAGAGCGTCGAGCAGGGTGGAGTCGAGGCATATCGCGGATCAGATACGTCGGACACGATCGTGTTGTGTCCGGTTCCGCGGAGACGGCCTTCGATCGAAGCGGCCGGAACCCCTGTTCCGGCGGCCACTACCGAGGACCGATCTACCGACGATGCCCGTATTCATCCTGCATATATCTTGACAACAGCCTGTTCCAGCCTATCACTGTCGGCCCGCGGCCGGATATAACTCTTCGGCCGCCCCCCGAATCCCGGGGAGCGGCCGAAGCGAAGTATGAAGTGCGCGAAGGTATCAGCGACGCAGGCCCAGACGCTCGATGAGCGACCGGTAGCGGTTGATGTCGACCTTGGCGACGTACTTGAGCAGGCGACGGCGACGACCGACGAGCAACAGCAGGCCGCGGCGGCTGTGATGATCGTGCTTGTGCTGCTTGAGGTGCTCGGTGAGGTCGGTGATGCGCTTGGTCAGCAGCGCGACCTGAGCCTCGGGTGAGCCGGTGTCGGTCTCGTGCAGCCCGTATTCGGCCAGGATGACCTTCTTCTGCTCAGCAGTCAAAGACATGGGGATACTCCCTGTTTTTCAGTCCCGCGTGATGATGTCCCGATCAGGCGCCTACCCAGGTACCGATGCGGGTGGTGCGCCGCCGCGGACCGCAGCAACACCGACGGGCCAATCTACCAGCGCTCGGACCGTCGGCCCAAATCAGGACTCTTGTGCTCCCAGGATCACCCGCGTCTTCTCGACGTCGCGGTTCATCTCGGCGATGAGGGCATCGACGTCGGCGAACGGTTCCATACCCCGGATGCGGCTGACGAAGTCGACGGCCACGTGCTGACCGTAAAGGTCAGCGGTGCGGTCCAGCACGAATGCCTCGACGGTACGGGTGCGCCCGGAGAACGTCGGGTTGGTGCCGACCGACACCGCGGCCTGGTACCGCTGTCCCGGTTCGACCTGTCCGGTGACCGGGCCCTGGCCGAGGACGGTGAACCAGGCCGCGTACACACCATCGGCGGGGATCGCCGAATACATGGGCGGGGCGACGTTGGCGGTGGGAAATCCGAGGTCACGGCCCCGCTTCTCACCGTGCACGATGACCCCCTCGACCCGGTGCGGCCGACCGAGCGCCTCGGCGGCGCTTTCCACATCACCGGCGGCAACACATGACCGGATGTAGGTGGACGAGTAGGTGACGGCATGTTCACCGAACAGCGAGATCGCCTCGACCTCGAATCCGAATCGCTGTCCGAGTTCGGTGAGTTTCGCGACGTCACCGGCAGCTTTGCGCCCGAACGTGAAGTTGTCGCCGACCACGACGACGGCGGCGTGCAGATGTTCGACGAGCACTTCGTGCGCGAAGTCTTTGGGCGTCCGCGACATCACCTCGGGTGTGAACGGCACGACGCAGAACACGTCGATGCCGAGCTCTTCCGCCAATTCGGCGGGCCGGGTGAGGGTGGTCAGTTGCGGCGGGAGCGCACCGGGGGGCACCACCTCGGTGGGGTGCGGGTCGAACGTCATCAGCACCGACGGGATCCCGCGGTCCTTGGCCGCGGCCGTCGCCGAGTTGATGAGCTGGGCGTGCCCCCGGTGGACGCCGTCGAACACGCCGATGGTGACCACACAGCGACCCCAATCGGCGGGGATGTCTTCCAAGCCTCTCCAACGCAACACGCGCACAAGCCTACGACCGCCCGCCCGCGGCAACCACCGCGGACACCCGACACACAAGCGACGGCCCGGTAAACAGCCGGACCGGGGCGGCCTTTCGGCTTGCGAGAGGATCGGAACCGTATGGCTTACAGTGACAGGTATGCCCAACTCGCGTGCCCGTTCGGCGCGGCCCGCCGGCCCCGGTTCCGGGCGCGCGGTCACCGATCTGTCGTCGGTGACGCAGGACTATCTGAAGGTGATCTGGACCAGCCAGGAGTGGGCCGAGGTCAAGGTCACCACCAAGATGCTCGCCGAATCACTGGGCGTGTCGGCGTCGACGGCGTCGGAGGCGATCCGCAAACTCGCCGAACAAGGCCTGGTGTCCCACGCGAAGTACGGCGCGGTCACCCTCACCGACGAGGGCCGCACCGCCGCCATCGACATGGTCCGCCGCCACCGCCTCCTCGAAACCTTCCTCGTCCGCGAACTCGGCTACGGCTGGGACGAGGTCCACGACGAAGCCGAAATCCTCGAACACGCCGTCTCCGACCGCATGCTGGCCCGCCTCGACGCGAAACTCGGCTTCCCCGAACGTGATCCGCACGGCGACCCGATCCCCCGCACAGACGGCTCGGTCCCCACCCCCGACGCCTGTCTCCTCTCAGACCTCGACACCGGCCAATCCGGCCGCGTCGCCCGCATTTCCGACGACGACCCCAACATGCTCCGCTACTTCGACGAAGTCGGCGTAGCCCTCGACTCAATCCTCACCATCCGCGAAAAGCGCCCCTTCGCCGGCACGATCTCAGTCGCCATCGACAACGCCACTACCGTTGACCTCGGCGACATCGCCACCCGGGCCATCTTCATCGTCACCACATGACCCGGCACACAGGTCAATTCAGGTTCATCTCATGTGTCCACTGCTCACGTATTCGATTAGTAGATTTCTACGCAGACGGAAATGGCAGGGCGGTGGGAAACGGCCCATCGGTGAGCAACACTGAATTTTGCGATTAGCTCCGGAAACCGGAATTACGCGCAAGGTTTGCGGCACAGCGTCCCAACTCGCGTCGGTCCGGCCTCGCGGGCAGGCGAGGAGCGGTGGAATGTTCGGCGCGGAGCGTGCGAACAGGGGAAGCGGCGATGTCGGCGCCACCATATTGACCGTTCCAGGAGATGGCAGTGTCAGGCGGGATGCCGGTCAAGGTACTCCACGAGCGCCCTGCGGATGATCTCGGCGGGTTTGACGTCTTCAGCTGCTGCCCGATCATCGAGCCGCGCCTTGATGTCGACGGGCAGCCGAACGGAAGTAGTCGGGGTGTTCCCGCTCGGAAGCTTCCGGCCGGCCGGCCGGCCGCCTTTGAGAACGACCTGGGCGCCGGTTCCGGCAACAGGCTCACTGACGGGCAGCCAGGCACCAGCCTCGATGTCGGCTTGCAGTTCAGCGTATTCCGCATCGGTACGGCGACGAGTACTCATGATGTCAGTCCCCTCTACTTGCGTTGGGTACTGTACTGCGGTTATCAGTAAACTGCAATACAGTTTTATGCGAGATCATCCGCCGACCTGGCCCGGAACCAGGCGCACGGTTTGTGGCGTAGCGTCCCAACTCGCGTCGATCGGACCTCAGGCGCCGGTGGGGAGATCTGCAACCTGCGGTTTTGGCAATATTTCTGCGCTCGGCGCGAACTCGTCGTCGGCGTCGTCGTGACGGAGCACTGCGGTCATGGGTTCCAGGGTATCGCTAGTACCGGGAGTTGGGTCCGTGCACGAGCCGCGGCACCGACCGGGATGATTGTCACTCTCGAATCAGGCAGATCTCATGACACATCGGCCACCGATGCCCGTTGGATCAAGGGCATCGGCAGTCGTAGGTGCTCTGGCTCCCTGCGGCCGAGGAGCATGTCGACGCCGCAGGTGGCCATGTCTTCGTAGGGCAGGCGGGCGGTGGTCAGACCGGGACGCTGGATGGCGGCGAATTCTTCGTCGTCGAAGGAGATGACCGAAATATCCTGCGCCACCTTGAGGTTGCGTTCGGCGAGCGCCTGGTAGATGCCGAATGCGACGCTGTCGTTGCCGGCGATGAGAGCAGTGATCGTGGGGTGGGCGTCAAGTAGCTCATGAGTGTGGTCATAGCCGATCTGGGGTCCCCACGCGTCGAGTTCTACGCACCGTGCGTCGACGTCCGCATCGGCGAGGGCCCTCCGGATGCCGGCGAATCTGTCGGCGATGGTCACCGAACGGCGTGGGTCGCTCGCGATCTCGGGCAGGTCACCGATGATGCCGATGGATCGGTGACCGCGATCGAGGAGGTACCGGGCGACGGCCTCGCCGGCGGCCGACTCGTCGGGCAGGACACACGGATGTCCTTGTGACGACATACCGTTGAGGATCACCACCGGCAGGCCGGGTGGCACGTCGGGGGCATCGATCAAGCGCGCCGCCATCAGGCCGATGAGTAGGCCGTCGACGCGCCGGTCGGTCATTGCTCTTGCGGCACTGGCGATGTCGTGCTGGTCGCCGGTCTCGGACATCAGCACGATGTGACCGTTGGCGCGGGCGGCGTCGAGCACTCCGCGGATCATTCCCGACGCGTACCGGGTGATGGTCACCTCGTCGGAGATGAATCCGATCGTTTGAGTGGTACCGCGGCGCAGGCTCTGTGCGGCGGGGTTGGGGCGGTAGTCGAGTGCGGCCGCAGCCTCCCTGATACGTCGCGCCGCGTCGGCCGACACCCGCGAACCGGGCCGATCGTTGAGGACCATACTCACCGCAGCCTTGGACATCCCAGCCCGCTGTGCCACGTCGGCGAGGGTCGGACGTCCGGTACTGCGTTTACCCATCCCTGCTCCTGCCCACTCCCTGCTGCGGCCCATTTCCTGCTCCGGCCCATTCCCTGCTCCGGCTACGAAATCTGCCACACCGCCCGATCGCGCCGACCGCCATCCCTCCTGCACCATAACCCACACGCCGACCTTGACGTGATGTGGATCACTGCGCTATTTTCGACCTGCTAAATCGATTCAGCACCGATGATAAAACGGTTCACCAGATCGGGACGGGGCGATGCGCCGATCGACGTGCCCTGAGACCAACGGAGGTCCTGCTCGTGCCCATCAACACCCAGTTGTTCCGAAACGGCGCCTACTTACAAAGCTCCGCGACGCTGATGCTGTTCTTCGCGTCGTGGGGCATCTGGTGGTCGTTCTTCCAGATCTGGCTCACCGACGACGACACCGGCCTGGGCCTCAACGGCTCGCAGGTCGGCACCCTGTACTCGGCCAACTCCATGGCCACCCTGGTCGTGATGTTCCTCTACGGCACGATCCAGGACCGGCTCGCGCTCAAGCGGCACCTGATGATCGTCGCGTCGATAGGAATGGCGTGTCTGGCACCATTCGTGATTTTCGTGTACAAACCGCTGCTTGAGCACGCATTCACCCTCGGCGTCGTCGCGGGAATGCTGTTTCTGCCGGTC
Source organism: uncultured Gordonia sp. (assembly GCF_937858515.1). Lineage (NCBI taxonomy): Bacteria > Bacillati > Actinomycetota > Actinomycetes > Mycobacteriales > Gordoniaceae > Gordonia > uncultured Gordonia sp. The sequence continues at coordinate 36,981 of NZ_CALLZT010000167.1, forward strand.
GGATTCACCGCCGCGGCAGGACTTCTCGAAGCGTTCTCCGAACGCATGAGCCGAACCTACGGATTCGAATACGGACAGGCCCGCGGCTGGGGCTCACTCGGGTACGCGGTTGCGGCACTGATCGCCGGATTCATGTTCACCGTCAACCCGATGATCAACTTCGTCGGCGGATCGGTCCTCGGCATCGTGTGCCTTCTGGTCCAGATCTTTTGGCGCACAACCAATGTACCTACCGCTCCCGGTCACACCGATACTCCGTCGACACCCAGTTTCCAGGAGATCGCCGGCGTGCTGAGAATGCCGGCGCTGTGGCAGATCATCATCTTCGTGATCTTCAGCTGGACCTTCTACAACCTCTACGACCAGCAGATGTTTCCCGACTTCTACACCGGATTGTTCGCCGACAAGGACACCGGTGAACGGACCTACGGTGTTCTCAACTCGGTCCAGGTGTTCATCGAAGGCGGAATGATGATGCTTGTCCCGATCCTGATGCGTAAGGTCGGTGTCCGCAACATCCTGCTGATGGGCGTGGCGGTGATGGGTCTGCGGATCTTCGGCTCCGCGGTGTTCAGCGACCCGGTCCTGGTGTCGGTGGTGAAGATGTTCCACGCCATCGAGGTTCCGTTGTTCATCCTGGGCATCTTTCGTTACATCACCGTTCATTTCCCGTCGAAACTCTCCGCAACCCTCTATCTCGTGGGTTTCGAGGTGTCTGCACAGATCGGCAATGTCGTCCTCGCGCCCGCGTTCGGCCGTCTGCGCGACCACATCGGATATCAGCCCACCTTCTTCGTGATCTCCGGCGTGGTGTTCGTAGCCGGACTATGGGCGTACTTCGCGCTCAAGCACGACGACCAGGACGTCCTCGGCGATCCGTTCATCCGCGATACGGCACACAAGGACACCAGAAGTGACGATGACACACCTCGCGACGACACGAAAGTCGCTGTCGAGTAGCGTGCGGCGCATCACCCGATCCCGCTACGTATCGTGGATGCCGGTCGATCCGACTCCCCCGCTGCACAGATACGGATTCATGAACAGCCTGCACTACGCGCCGCCCCGCAATTGGGTGAACGATCCGAACGGATTGATCCACCACAACGGCCGCTATCACCTGTACTTCCAGTACAACCCGCTCGGCGTCGACCATACGAACCTCAGTTGGGGGCACGCATCGAGCGTCGACCTGGTCACCTGGGAGGACCATCCGGTGGCCATCGCGTTCGACGACGGGGAGCAGGTGTACTCGGGATCGGTGGTCGTCGACGAGGCGGGGACAACCGGGTTCGGTAACCCGGAAGTCCCCGCGTTCGTCGCGCTCTACACCTCGATGTCCACCATTACGGGCAGGCAGGTCCAGTCCGTCGCGTACAGCACCGATGAGGGTCTGACCTGGACCAAGTACGGCGGCAATCCGGTCCTCGATCGCGGATCGGACAACTTCCGTGACCCGAAGATCATCCGATGGCAGGGTCAGGACGAGTCCTACTGGGTGATGGTCGCCGTGGAGGCGATCGACCGTCAGGTGGTGCTCTACCGTTCCGACGACCTGCTGACCTGGGAGTTTCTGTCGTCATTCGGGCCGGCCGGTGCCGTCGGCGGTGAATGGGAATGCCCGGACCTGTTTCCACTCCGTGTCGACGGCACCGACGAGACGCACTGGGTGTTGCTCGTCAGCCTCAACCCGGGAGCCATCGCTGGCGGGTCGGGAACGCAGTACTTCGTCGGCGATTTTGACGGGCGCACCTTTACCCCGCACGATGGCACGCCGCGCGTACAGGCCGACGATGTGCCCGGCCTGCATGCGCTGAACTGGCTGGACTTCGGGCATGACTGCTATGCGGGGGTCACATTCGCCGGACTCGATGACGACTCCCGAACACTCATCGCGTGGATGAGCAACTGGGATTACGCGCGCCACATGCCATTCGATGCCGATCCTCCGCAACGTGGACGAATGACATTGCCGCGCAGACTCTCCCTGGTGAAGGTCCACGGCCGGCTGAGGGTGCGGCAAATCCCCATCGGCCCACCCGCCGGGGACAGCCCCACAGTCGTCACTGAACCCGTTGTGGTGCAGTCGATCCGGGGTGCATGCCGGATCGACCTGGACGTCACACCGGACGGAGCTGCGGGGTTCGCCGTCGAGTTCACCGACGACAACGACTCCCGCGTCACGCTCACCTACATCTGCGCCGCCCAGGAGCTGACGCTGGACCGGCAGGCGGCCGCCCACGGCTTCCCGCCGGAGTTCGCCGGCACCGTCCGGCTCCCGGTCAGCCCTACCCCTGCCGTTGTGCCCGACGATTCGGCGGTCGTGTCCCTGACGATCTGGCTCGACAGGCACGCCGTCGAGGTGTACGCCGAAAACGGAACGCGGGTGCTGACTGAACTGATCGGCTCACTCGACGCGTCGTCGGTGCGTGTTTCGGGTCAGGGTGCGGCGGTTCGGGTCTCGATGCAACTATCGGATCTCGCCGGTGCGACATCGCGATCCCCGGCCGCGACATAGCCCCCGGAACCGCTGAACTTTGCGTTCAGCTCCGGAATCCAGACCTGAACGCAAGGTTTGTGTCCGCATCCGGCGTTGTGATGCACCACTGATCCTCTCCGGCGAGGACTCCGCGTTTTGTTGCCGTCAGCGACAAGGAAAAGCGGAGTTTCCGGGGTCAGCGGAGGGTGGCGGGGCGGACGACCATGATCGAGCTGGCGCGACGGCCTTTTTCCTGGATGAGGGCGATGGCTTTGTCGGCGGGGTCTACTACGACGTAGATGTCTTTGCGGCCGATGGGTTCCAGCCAGCGGCCCTGGCTGATGGATTCGGCTTCGTCGTCGTCGATGTCGCGGCGGGGGAAGGAGAGTTTGACGGCCTGGTCGATGTCGAGGCTGACGTGGGGGTTGTCGCGTACCTCGTCCAGCGTCAACGCATGTTCGAGGGTGAAGGGGCCGACGGCGGTGCGGCGTAGCGCGGTCAAGTGGCCACCTACGCCCAGAGTAGCGCCGAGATCGCGTGCGAGGGAACGGATGTAGGTGCCGGCGGAGCATTCGACGGTCACGTCGAGGTCGATGAAACCCGGCTCGTCGCGGCGGATGTGATGAATGTCGAAGCGGGACACCGTAACCGGGCGGGCTTCGAGGTCGAACTCCTTGCCTCCACGGACCAGGGCATGGGCACGGCGGCCGTCAACCTTGATGGCGCTGACCTTCGCTGGGACCTGCTCGATGTCGCCGGTCAGGGCAGCGACACCGGAACGGATCTCGTCGTCGGAAACGGTTGAGGCGTCGATGGTTTCGAGGATGTCGCCCTCGCGGTCGTCGGTGGTGGTGGATGCTCCCAGGCGGATCGTCGCCTCGTAGGCCTTCGTCGTCAGCGACAGCAGGCCGAGGAGTTTGGTGGCGCGTTCGATACCGATCACCAGCACGCCCGTCGCCATCGGGTCGAGCGTGCCTGCGTGGCCGACGCGGCGGGTGTTGAAGATCTTGCGGCAGCGCGACACGACGTCGTGGCTGGTCATGCCGGCTTCTTTGTCGACGATCAGCAGTCCGGCGTTCTCGATGGACGCGTCGGCCATGTCAGGTCAGCGCGATCGAGGTCAGGATAAAGTTCTGCTCGACGCGCCACACACCGTCGAACGAGGTCAGCGGGGTGCCGCCGTCGATCACCGAACCGTCCACGAGGAGCTTGGACACGAACGTGCCCTCGTTGTCGCCGGTCTGCTCGAAGGTGATGTGGGCGTCCTCGAAACCGAGCCACCGCTTGGTCAGCGGGAACCACGTCTTGAAGGTGGCCTCCTTGGCGCAGAACAGCAGTCGGTCCCAGTGCAGACCCGACGGCCGGGTCGCGAGCACGGTGCGTTCCTCGGCGATGCTCGTGTGATCGAGCACCCCGTCGGGCAGCGCCTCGTGAGGTTCGGCGTCGATGCCCAGGGAACGTATCTGCAGCTTGTACGCCACCACCGCGGCCCGGTAGCCGTCGGTGTGGGTGATGGAGCCGACGATGCCGCGCGGCCAGATCGGGGCGGCCTTCTCCTGCGGCGACCCGGTGGGCGAGCGCAAGATCGGCGCCGGTTCCACACCGAGCTGTGCCATCGCCTTGCGTGCGCAGTCGCGGGCGGTGATGAATTCGCGGCGCCGCTTGTCGACGGCGCGGGCGATGATCGCCTCCTCCCCCGCCATCGGCGCGATACCCGGCGGGTCGGCGAACGTCTCCACCGACGCGACACCGGACGCCACAACCTGCTCGATCACACCCAGTTCCCTTCTACGAAAGTCCGTCCGAGAGTCTAGTGGGAAGCGCCGAAGGTGAACCCGTCCGGATCATCTGGGCGCACCGACCGCAGCTCCGTCGGCATCGGCCACGGCAGCACGAAACGTTCGGTCTTGGCGGTCATGTCCCCGAAGTCCTCCTCCTTGACGACGATCCGCTCCGGCGTGACCTCCACCAGACGCACCCGCAGCGGTTGCGCCCACACACCTTCGAGCATGTACGGGTCGGCGAGATAGTGGAGACCGTGGTCGTCGAGGGCGACCTCGGCGTCGAGCCAGTCGGCGCCGGCGGCCACGGCGCGACCCAGCACGTCGTAGCTCGTCCACGCATCGCCCGACGCGTCGTCGGCGACAATCCAGCCGAGAAGTTCACCGTCCTCACGACGATACGGGGTCCAGTCAGACGGGATCGGCATCAGAAGATTCTAGTGTCAAGTTAGCCGTCAATCCACGCGATGACAGTGTGAGGTTCGGTGTATCGCGAACGAGCTCGGACACCGCATTCGTGTCAAAAGTGATCACTCGTCGAACTCGGCCGCACGGGGCATTTCGGTTCGATCTGTTACAGTTATTTCAGTAAGTTCAGATGTTGCAGCTATTGCCGGAGGTAGATCATGACGGACCTGTTGGCTCGCGACGCTCACGCGCTGCATCTCGCGCTGGAGCAGGCCGGCGACGAGGTCGAGGTCAGTGTCTCCCGCCAGACAGCGGAGTGGCTTGCCCAGTTGATCGACGCCAAGGCTCAAGGTCACGAAGTCGTACTGTCTCGCGGCGCGACGGAAGTCACCCCTGCGGAGGCGGCCCAATTGCTGGGTATGTCAAGGCCGCAGGTTCGCAAGCTGATGAACCAGGGACAGCTCGCCTTCCGCAAGGTCGGCACTCACCACCGCGTCACCGTCGCGTCTATCGACGCGTTCCTCGAGACTGAGCGCCGCCACATGGAGATCGGCATGACGGCACTCTCTTCACTTCAGAACGATCTGGGCCTGCTGGAGTGAGCGCGGACTCGGCCGAATCCCGCGCCCTGTTCAGCATCGTCTTGGGAGATGCCAACGTCCTGTACTCGCGTGTCTTACGCGACTACCTGCTCTATGCGATGACTCACCACTTGATCCGTGTCATCTGGAGCGCCGAAATCCTTGACGAAGTCATCGAACATCTGACGGCAAACATCGAGTCCTTCGACAAGGAGGCCGGACGCCGATTGGTCTCGGCCATGAACTCTGCGTTCCCGCATTCCCAGATCGAGATCACAGATGAAGCACGAGCGGCCGTCGCCGGGTACCGAATGACCGACGAGGACGACCGCCACGTCATCGCCGCAGCTGTCTCTGCCGAAGCAACAGCGCTGTGCAGCGACGACCGCACGGGCTTCCCTCCCGACGTCATGCAAGAATTGGGGATCAAGGTGATCACATCCGACAGTCTCCTGAGCGCCATCATCACGGACCATCCAGAGACCATGATCAAAGTGCACCGGGCACACGTCACCGGACTCAAAGGCGCAACGGATCAGTCAACACTCGATGCGCTTCGCCGCGCCGGGGCCCGCAACGCCGCAGAACTGGTCGAGACTCGCATTTGCGCATACCCGTCCTCGCCTCGCGCGTTGAATGACGGCGCGCTCCGCGCGTACAGGTTGGAGCAAGCGAAACGGGATCCCGCTGTCCTGGAAATCAACCGACTCGTATGGCGGATCAGCAAGCGGGAGAACCGCGAAGGCAAACTCGCATACCTTGATCCCACATTCGGTGGCATAGATGCGGAGGTCGTCCTCTTACTCAAGGCGCCGCAGGCCGACGCCGACGTCAGACGTGGAAGCGGTCGATTGTTGTCGCTCGACAATGACGACGATGTCGCCGCCACACTTTTCGAGCTACTCGGCGAACTGGGAGTCGACCGCAAGCGCTTCGTCGCATGGAATATGTGTATCTTCCCGATCCGGAACTTCGACCCATCCGATGAAGAATTCGTCAAGGGCAAGGAGGACTTCCGAAGTTTCGTTGCCCATCTCCGACGCCCGAAGACTATCGTCGTCATGGGCTCCGCGATTCGCAAGGGATGGCACGATCACGATTTCACGTCCGTTGCGCCCGGGCTCCGGACGGTGTTCACACCGTCGCCGTCGCCTCCTGGGATCGATCGGCCAGGTGCACGAAATGACCTCCGTATCGCCCTTGCGGAGGCGTTCAGAGCTTGAGCGGTCGCACTTCCGAAACGGACCGAACAAGTCACTCCGTCGTGACCCCACTCGCTGAGAAGGTGAACCGTCCGGATCGTCTGTGCGGGGTCCAATCAGCGGGTATGCGCATCGGATTCCTCTCCACCGATCACGGGATCCCAAGGATTCACGAGCTCAATACCCGTTCCGACGAAGTCCGATATGTTGCGAGTCGCCAATGTCGCGCCCCAGAACGCACAGATCGATGCAATCTGCGCGTCCAGCGCGGCGATCGGCCTGCCGACCCGTTCGCGACCGGCCACGATGCGCCCGTAGTGGCTCGCAGCGCCATGGTCGAACGGCAAGACCCTGTCGCGGAAATCGTCTTCGACAATCTCCTCAATCGCTCCGCCGAGGGCGGACTTCCGCTTGCCGTCCGGCAGCTGCTCCATCCCGTACAGGAGTTCAGCCTCAGTGACGGCCGTGATGAACACTTCGTCATCGAGGAGACCGTCGATCCACCCGATCACCTCGGGATTCGGTTCGACGCGGATCACCTCCGACACCACATCGGTGTCGAGGACGATCACTCGTCGAACTCCGCCGCGCGGGGCATCTCGGTGCGGGGAGGCAGTTCCAGATCAAAGCCGTCGCCGGCGAGGCGACGACGGATCCTCGTGGCAAGTCCGCGCTGACCGCGTGGTTCGTCGAGCGTGGTTCGCAGAATTTCACGAACTTCAGCCTCCATCGATCGGCCATGTTCGGCCGCACGGATGCGCAGTCGAGCCTTCAAGCCGTCATCAAGATCCCTGATCGTCAACGTCGCCATAGCCCATCTCCTTCATGCAATGCATTCAATGCTAGCAAGGACGCGGTGATGTGGACCAGCACGAGGAATGCGAAGGGATGACGCAATCCGCATGTCCGTCGTGTCGAAGGCGCCATGATGGGCGCATGGACTTTTATGACGACCGGATTCTGCCGCGTCTGGTGGAGAAGACGTGCGGGATGGCGGCGATGCGGCCGCTGCGGCAGCGGGCGTGTGCGGGACTGACCGGGGAGGTCGTGGAGATCGGGTTCGGTTCCGGGCTCAATGTCGGGCTGTATCCGGACGCGGTGACGCGGGTCAGTGCCGTCGAACCGTCCGACGGCGGCTGGGGGTTGGCTGCCGATCGAGTAGCGGGCTCGGCGGTGCCGATCGAACGGGCCGGCCTTGACGGTCAGCGACTTCCGTTCGACGACAACACTTTTGACAGTGCCCTGAGTACGTTCACGCTGTGCACGATTCCCGATGTCGCGGCGGCGCTCGCCGAACTGCGGCGGGTTGTGAAACCCGGTGGCACGGTGTGCTTTCTGGAACATGGGCGCGCACCCGACGAGAAGGTGCGTCGTACTCAGCGGCTGCTCGAACCGGTCCAGAAACGGCTGGGCGGCGGCTGCCACCTCACCCGCGACATCCCGTCCCTGCTCACAGGTTCCGGGCTGGTCGTCGCCGAGCTGGATCAGTTCTACGCGAAGGGTGCGCCGCGGCCGTATGGGGCGCTCAGCACCGGGACCGCATCCGTCTGAGCAGCAACACGTGTAGCCGTCGCGGTGATGATCACTGGTTCAACTCCGCCGCGACAGGGCTGGCTCCCACCGGACGCGGCTGCCGGCGGCGTCTGATCCAGCCGGTGACGATCCCATGGCTCGGGCTGAACAGGTAGACGAGGGTGAACAGGCTGCCCTGCACCACCACGACCATCCCACCGGGCGAGGTGTCGCGGTAGTAGGAGATGTAGAGGCCGACGAGGCCGCACAGCATCGACACGATGGGTGCGATGACCAGCATCCGGCTGAACCGGTCGGTCAGCAGGTAGGCGGTGGCGCCCGGGATGATGAGCATCGCCACCACCAGCACAATTCCCACCACCTGCAACGCCGTGACGGTCGTCAGCGCGAGCAGCCCGAGCAGCAGTGCGCCGAGCAGTCGCGGATTGAGTCCGATGGCGTGGGTGTGGATGGGATCGAACGCGAACAGGACCAGGTCACGGCGTTTGAGGAGCAACACCACCGCGACGATCGCGCCGAGCACCGCGATCTGCACCAGATCCGACCGCGAGACGCCCAGCACGTTGCCGAACACGATGTGGTTGAGGTCGGTTTGGCTGGGAGTCACCGAGATCAGCACCAGTCCGACCGCGAACAGCGTGGTGAACACGATGCCGATCGCCGCGTCCTCCTTGATGCGGCCCCGGTCACGGACCGCACCGATCAGTCCCACCGCCAGGAAGCCGAACACCACCGCACCGAGCGCGAACGGCGCGCCGACGATGTAGGCCAGGACCACGCCGGGCAGCACCGAATGGGAGACGGCATCGCCCATCAGCGACCAGCCGATCAGCACCAGCCAGCACGAAAGCAACGCGCACACCGCCGACGCTATGAGCGTCGTCGCAAGCGCTCGGGCCATGAACGAGTAGGTGAACGGGTCGATCAGGTAGTCGATCACGCCACACCCCCGGGTGCCAGGTCGAGCGGGTCCACTCCGAAGGCACGGACCAGGTTTTCCGGTTTGAGCACCGTCTCGGGGGTGTCGTGCACAAGAACCTTGCGCATCAGCAGGATCGCCTCGTCGGCCAGCGCCGGCAGTGCATGCAGGTCGTGCGTCGACACCAGAACGGTTACCCCGTCGGCGGCCAGGGCCCGCAGCTGCGCGGTGATGGTGGCCTCGGTGCGTTTGTCGACACCGGCGAACGGCTCATCGAGCAGTAGGATCGACGCCCCCTGGGCGATGCCCCGGGCGACAAATGCCCGTTTGCGCTGACCTCCGGAGAGCCGGCCGATCTGCCGGTGCCGATACTCGGTCAGCTCCACCCGGGCCAGCGCGTCGTCGACAGCCGCCCTGTCCTTGCGGCGCGGCCTCCGGGTGAACCCGAGTTGTCCGTAGCGGCCGGTCATCACCACATCCTCCACCGACACCGGGAACTGCCAGTCGATGTCCTCGGACTGCGGAACGTACCCGATCGAGGCCGACCGGCGCGCCGTGCGCGGTGCCTGGCCGCCGACGGTGACGGTGCCCGCATCGGGCCGCACCAGACCCATGATCGTCTTGAACAGCGTCGACTTGCCGGACCCGTTCATCCCGACCAACCCGCACACCGTGCCCGCCCGCAACGTCAGCGACGCGCCGTCGAGGGCGACCACGTCGCCGTAGCGGACGGTCACGTCGTCGACGACGATCGCGGCCGGATCAGTGGTTCTCATCGGTTCACCTGCCCGTCAGGCCCGACACGATGGTCTTCGCGTCGTGGCGGATCAAATCCAGATAGGTCGGCACCGGCCCGTCGGCATCCGACAGCGAGTCGACGTACAGAGTGCCGCCGAACCGTGCGCCCGTGGCTGCGGCGACCTGTTTCATCGGCCGGTCCGACACGGTCGACTCGCAGAACACCGCCGGCACGTCGTTGTCACGGACATAATCGATGGTCTCCGACACCTGTTTAGGAGTGGCCTGCTGTTCGGCGTTCACCGGCCAGATGTAGTGTTCGGCGATCCCTGCGTCGCGGGTCAGGTACGGGAACGCGCCCTCGCAGGTCACCAGGGCACGCTGCTTCTCAGGCACAGTGCGCAGCGCCGCGACCAGGTCGTCGTGCACCTGCCGCAGTTGCTTCTTGTAGGCCACCGCGTTGGCCTGGAACGCGACGGCGCCGCCGGGGTCGATGCCGGTGAAGGCCCGCACCAGATTGTCGACGTAGATCTCGACGTTCAACGGACTCATCCAGGCGTGCGGATTCGGTTTACCCGCATACGCATCGGAGGTGATGTCGATCGGTTTCACACCGTCGCTGATCACGACATGTTCGACGTCGAGCGGCTCGACGAACTGGGAGAACCACGATTCGAGGTTCAGACCGTTGTCGACGATGAGGTCGGCTTTCGCCGATCGCCGCATGTCGCCGGGGGTGGGCTCGTAACCGTGGATCTCGGCGCCCGGCTTGGTGATGGACCGCACGTGGATCCGGTCGCCGGCCACCACCGAGGCGATATCGGCCAGGACCGTGAAGGTGGTCACCACGATCGGTTTGCCGTCGTCGGGGAAATCCTCGGGTGCGCACCCCGACAGCGCACCCACCGCGACGACGGCAGCCACGACCGGCGCCCTCCACCGCAACCGACACCAGTTCCACATGCCCGATACCCTAATTTCGGGTAACCGAAATTTCTAGCAAGGGTGACCTGATTCTCACCCTGCGACGACGATCGGGTGATCAGGACCCGCCGGTCATGCGCCGCCGCGCCTCCGCCTGCGCGACCCGGCGCCGCAATGCCTCGGCCCGCTCGGCATACAGTTCCGGCGGCAGGTCGAAACGTTCGCCGAACTCCGACAGGTCGGCCGGCCTGACCCCCTCGTCGGGAACGATCTTGCGCAGCAACGGCTCGGGCAGTCCACGCTTCTTCCACTCACGGGGATAGCCGACCGACACCTCATCGAACTTGACGCCGTCGTACCAGGTGGAACGCGGAATGTGCAGGTGTCCGTACACGCAGTTCACCGCGTTGAACCGGGTGTGCCAGTCGGCGGTCAGCTCGCTGCCGCACCACAGCGCGAACTCCGGATACATCAGCACGTCGGTCGGTTCGCGGCGCAGCGGCCAATGGTTGATCAGGACCTTCCTCTCGTTCGGATCGAGCGCCTCCAGCCGCAGCCGGGTGGCCTCGATCCGCGCACGGCTCCACGCGTCCCGCGTCGGGAACGGTTCCGGGGACAGCAGGAACTCGTCGGTGGCCACCACGTTGCGTTCGCGGGCCAGCGCCAGCGCCGACAGCGTCGTCGTGGTGCCCTCGGGCCGGAACGTGTAGTCGTACAGCAGGAACATCGGCACGATCCGCACCGGCGGTTCCCCCGTGCCGGGATCGAACAGCGGATAGATGTCCTCGGGCGTCACCACGCCGATGTCCCGGCACGCCTGCACCAGATAGTCGTAGCGGGCCACCCCGAACAACTGACGCGGATCGCGGCTGGTCGTATACAGCTCGTGATTGCCGGGTACCCAGATCACGGTGTTGAACTTCATCTCCAACCGGCGCAGCGTGTCGATGATGTCGTCGGTGCGTTCGGCGACGTCACCCGCGACGATCAGCCAGTCATCAGACCTCTGCGGCCGGATCTTGCCGACGATCTCCTCGTTTCCACGATGCCCGACATGCAGATCACTGATCGCCCAGAGAGTAGCCACGAGGGTCCATAGTGCCAGAGCCCGCGTCCGGTATTGCGATCCCGGACGCGGGAACACCGAACATCGTCCCGCCCTGCTGATATGTTTTACATGTACTGACATATCAGAAGCCGGGCTATGGATGGAGATCTCTGTGATCGGTTCCTCGTTCGACGCCGACTGGACGGTCACGACCGAGACGCCCGGTCGACCCGCACGGACCGTCGGGCCGGCCACATTGCCGTACGACGCGATGATGTTCGAGACCCGCGATCCCGATTGCGCGGCTGCGCACAACACCGGCTACTTCCCCGGTGGTGTCTACCGCTACAGCAAGCGCTTCACCGCCCCGCAGGAGTGGCGCGACTGCGTCGTCGAGTGCGAGTTCGAGGGCGTCTATCACCGCTCGCACGTGCTGCTCAACGGCGTCGAGGTGGGCGGCTGCCCGTCGGGGTACACCGAGTTCAGGGTGCCGCTGACCGGGTTGCGGTTCGGTGAGACCAACACGATCGAGGTGATCGTCGACAACTCGCAGCAACCCAACAGCCGCTGGTACACCGGCAGCGGAATCTACCGTCCCGTGCACGTGCTGGTCGGGCCGGCGGTGCACATCGCACCCGGATACCCACAGGTGACGACGCGAACGGTCGCCACCGGGACCGCGACGCTCGACATCCGTACCGACGTGGTCAATGCCGGAGACACCGACCGCGACGTGTGGTTGGCGATCACGGTCGACGATCCGTCCGGACAACCGGTACAGCAGGCGCGGCGTACCGTTCAGGTGGCCACCGGAGCCCGGCTGCCCGTGACACAGACCGTCGAGATACCCGATCCCGCACTGTGGTCACTCCGATCACCCACCCTGTACACGGTGCGCGTCACCACTGCTGCCGGCGGACGCACCGACGAGGCACATGCCAGGTTCGGGATCCGCACCGTCGAGGTGACTGCGGCCTCGGGACTGCTGATCAACGGCGAATCGACCAAGCTGCGCGGCGCAGCGGTACATCACGACCATGGGGTGATCGGCGCGCATTGTCTCCCGGCCGCCGAGCACCGGCGCGTACGGCTGCTCAAAGAGGCCGGGTTCAACGCGATCCGCAGCGCCCACAACCCCGCATCACGGGCCATGCTCGACGCCTGCGACGAGCTGGGAATGTTGGTGATGGACGAGCTCACCGACGTGTGGACCCGACCGAAAACCACCTGGGACGCCTCGCTGGAGTTCACCGATCAGTGGCGCACCGACCTCGCGGCGATGATCGCCAAGGACATCAACCACCCGTCGGTGATCATGTACTCGATCGGCAACGAGATCGGCGAGACCGCGACCACCGACGGAATCCGGCTCGGCGCGCAACTCGCCGCGACGACCCGCGAGTTCGACCCTTCCCGGCCGGTCACCAACTGCATCAACGGTCTTCTCAATCTGGTGGCCTCCAAGGACGAGGCGAAGGCCCAGAGCAAGGCCGCCAAGGCCCGCGCCGCGGGAACCACGGCAGCCAACAAGAACCTGATTCTGCTGCTGAACCTGGCGATGGGTGCGATGAGCAAGATCATGAAAGTGGTCCTCACCAAACCGGTTGTCGACCGCAAGACCCGCGACGCGTTCGCCGACGTCGACATCGCCGGCTACAACTACATGGCTGCCCGGTTCCGCCAGGACCACCTGCTGCATCCGGACCGGATCGCCGTCGGCAGCGAGAATCCACCCACCCAAACCGTCGAGATCTGGCACGACATCGCCGACCAACCGCACGTCATCGGGGATTTTGTGTGGACCGGCTGGGACTACCTGGGCGAGGGCGCGATCGCCGCGGCCCGCTACAACGACCGTCCTCGGCTGTTCCAGCCGTACCCCGCGCTCGCGGCCGGCACCCCCAACTTCGACATCACCGGGCATCGGCACACGCAGACTTACCTCAACGAGATCGCGTGGGGTTCAAGTTACGGGCCGCATCTGGCGGTGCGGCCGGTCGACCATGCGCGGGACCGGCCGGTCGACTCCAGTTGGCGCTCCACCGACTCAATCCGCAGCTGGAGCTGGGCCGGGCTGGAAGGCGAACCCGCGACGGTCGAGGTGTACGGCGCAGACGGTGTGGCCGAACTGTCCCTGAACGGAGTACCGGTCGGGCGCGGGCAGATATCGGCGAAGTCCGGGCACCTGGTCAGCTTCACCGTGCCGTACGCGCCAGGGGAACTGACCGCGGTACTGCGCGGCACAGACGGCACTGAGATCGGCCGCGACACCCTGCGCAGTGCCGGACCGGACCTATGCCTGACGGTGCGGGCCGAATCCGGATCGCTACGCGCTGACGGCCACGACCTGGCGTTCGTACATGTCGAGATAACCGACGCCGAGGGCATCGTCCGGCCACTCGACGATCGTCCTGTATCACTTGAAATCGACGGTGCCGCTGCCCTGCTCGGATTCGGCAGCGCCGAACCGATCACCGAAGAAGGGTTCTGTTCACCTGTACACCGCACCTATCAGGGCCGGGCTCTGGCCGTACTGCGGGCCGGGCACGTGCCCGGCCAGGTGCGCCTGACCGCGTCGGCCCGCGGTTGCGCACCCGTCGATCTCACCCTCACCGTCGACGCAGCGGGCAGCGGAAGCGACGTCAGCGTTTGAAGTAGGTATTGCCGTTGCCGGTGTCAGTGAGTTTGGCGGTGCTGGGCCAGTAGGTGATGGTGTTGCCGTTGCCCGACACCGACAGCCGCTCGACGCCGCTGAGGATCACCTTGTTGCCGTCGCCGCTGACCAGCACCGAAGGACACATGCCCAGCAGCGTGACGATGTTGGCGTCACCGCTGATCAGGATCGCCTTACGGCCGCACGTCCAGACGACGGCACCCCGGTCCTGGCTGATCGTCGGGCCCTGGAAATAGTCACGCGAACCGCCGACCTGATCGTCGGCTTCGACCGTTTCCTCCTGGTTGCCCTCGTCGACCGGGTCGTTGTCCTCGGCCGCAGTCAGGCCGTCCTGGGTCTCGGGGCCGGGGGTCTCGGTGACGGTGACGGTCTCCGTCGCGATGACCTTGTCGAGTTGCTCGCAGCCGGACAGTGCCAGCATGCTCAGGCCCACGACCAACGCTGTCTTCGCCGGTCTCATTGCCATACGTTCGCTCCCCACCCCGCCGCCCGGACTCATTGCCGGCGCGAATCATCCTACGGACACCGTTCACCACGGTATGCAAATGCCGATCAGGTCACAGACTCCGTGCCGACGAGTTGCCAGCGTCCACCGAGAACCCGCACAACCACCAGAATCAGACGCAACACCATCAGCGCCACCAGACCCGACCATATCCCCGCCAGCCCCCAGCCGAGCACGAGCGACAACCAGATCAGCGGCAGAAATCCGCACAGCGCCGAGAACAGGGTGGCCTTGCGCAGGAACACCACGTCGCCGGCACCGAGTAGAACACCATCGAGCGCGAACACTATCGCGGCGATCGGCAGCATACCGACCAGGAACCACCAGGGCACCAGCATGGCGTCGCGGACGTCGGCATCTGAGGTGAACAGCCCCGGGATGGCCCCGGCACCGAGGGTGAACACGGCGGCCACGCCCACGGCGATCGCCACCGCCACCACGGTGACCCGCCGGGCGACGGTGACTGCTACGCCGGCCGCACCGGCCCCGAGCGCCGCACCCACCAGCGACTGCGCGGCGATCGCCACCGAGTCGAGCAGCAACGCGACGAAATCCCACACCTGAATGGTCACCTGATGGGCGGCCACGGAGGCCATCCCGAACCGTGCCGCGACGGCCGTCGCCGACACGAAACATACCTGAAACGACAGACTACGCAGGATCAGGTCACGCGCCATCAGAAGCTGCGCGGCGATGATCGAGCGATCCGGGCTCAACGACAGCCTTCGCCGCCGCGATTCGCCGATCAACCGGGTCACGAACAGCGCCCCCGTGATCGACTGGCCGACCACGTTGGCCACCGCACTGCCGGTCAGGCCCAGCCGCGGGAACCAGCCGACACCGTGGACCAGCCCGATCACCCCGGCAGCACCGATCGACAAACCGCACAGCACGAACAGAACCGGCCTGCGGGTGTCCTGCACGCCACGCATCCAGCCGTTGCCCGCCATCGACGCCAGGATCAGCGGGACACCGAACATCGCGATCCGCACCCAACGCGTCGCATCGGCCGCGACCTGTGCCGAGCCATCCTCGCCGGAACCCACCAGCGCGCCCATCACCACCGGCGCCAACGGATACGCGAGAACGATCAGCAGGACACCGACACCGAGCGCCACCCACGTCGCCTGCACACCCTCACGCACAGCACCGCCGCGATCACCGGCACCGAACAACCGAGCCGATCGGGCCGTCGTGCCATATGAGAGGAAGGTGAGCTGCGTACTGATGGTGGCCAGCACCAGCGTGCCCACGCCCAGGGCAGCGAGTTCGTGACCACCGAGCCGGCCGACGACGGCAAGATCGAGCAGCAGGTAGAAAGGCGGCGCGACCAGCACCACCAGAGCGGACACCGACAGCACCGCGATACGGCGCACACCGGTGTCGGGTACCCGCCCGTCAGTACCGTCGGCAGGCGCCGGGCCAGTGGTCAGAGGGACCTCAGGAACCGGTCGACCACATCGCCGACCACACCGCTGTCGCTGTAGCCTGCCGCCCGCCGATGGCCACCGCCGCCGTGCGCGCCGGCCAGCGGAACGAGATCGACCTTGTCCTTGGCCCGCAGCGACACGGCCCACTTCGACGGTGCGGTCTCCTTGAACACCGCCGCCACCTCGGCCTCCTCGGCGACGCGCAGCACGTCGATGATGCTCTCGACATCGGCCCAGCCCACCGGCCCCATCATGTCGTGTTCGACGACCGCGTAGATCACGCCGTGCCCGTCGCAGGCGTTCGCGTCGAAACGCGCCCCGCCGAGCACCTTGGACACCAGCGACAACCAGGACACCGGATGGCTGTCGAGCAGAACCCGGCTCCAGGCCGCACCGTCGACCCCGGTGTCCAGGAGCCGGGCACCGACGCGCAGCGACTCCGGACGTGCCCATTTGAAGGAACCCGTATCGGTGATCAGGCCGGCGTAGACGCAGGTGGCGATATCGGCGTCGATCTCGGCCCCGAGTTCGTCGAGGACCGCCAGGATCAGGATCGATGTGCAATCGGCGGCCGGATCGATCAGGTTCAACTCACCGAATCCGCTGTTGGATACGTGATGGTCGATGACGATGTTGTGTTCGGCACGTTCGAAAACGGCGCCGAGATCGCCGAGACGACCGAGGGTCGCCGCGTCGACCGACACCACCACCGGATGACCCACCACCTCACCGGCGGGAACCACCAGATCGGCTCCTGCGAGCGCAGTCAGCGACCGGGGCAGCTTCTCGGACCCCGGAAACGACACCTCGACGTCGACGCCGCGCCGCGACAGCCCCAAGGCCAGCGCCAGTCCGCTGCCGATCGTGTCGGGATCTGGCCGGACATGACAGAGAATCGTCACGGCCGTCGCATCGCCGAGCACCTCGGCGACGTCCTGGGGCGTGCTCGCCCTCACTCGGTCCGACCGTCCTCGTCGTCGTGCCGGTACGGATCCGCCTCGCCCGCGGGCTGGGCCGCGGCCGCCTGCTGCGCGACTGCGAGGTCGTTGGCCCGGGCGCGGGCGACGAGCTCTTCCATGTGCCGGGCCGCGTCGGGCACCGAGTCACGGACGAACGTCAGCGTGGGGGTGAACCGGACACCTGTCCCCGCACCGACCTTGGACCGCAGGACTCCGGTGGCTTTGGCCAGGCCGGCGGCCGCTTCGGCGTAGTCGGGCGGCGAATCGATGGACTCGCCCATCACTGTGTAATAGAGCGTCGCCTCGTGCAGGTCGTTGGTGACGCGGGCGTCGGTGATGGTGACGTGCGCCAACCGCGGATCCTTGATGTCGTGCGCGATAGCGGAGGCCACGATCGAGGAAATCCGCTTGGCCAGCCGTTGTGCCCGTGCGGGGTCAGCCATATGTCACGTCCTTTCACATTTCAAAGTACTACTACTCCCCCGGAGCTCGGAGCGTGCGACGCCACGTCGTGTGACGCGTCACTTTCAAGGGAGGAAACACCGGGCACGACCGCAGCGCACAGGGTCCGGGTGGACCCTGTGCGCCGGGATGCGGGACAGCGGATCAGTCGCGCGGCTTCTCGCGCAGCTCGTACGTCTCGATGACGTCGTCGACCTTGATGTCGCTGT
>NZ_CALLZT010000168.1:0-24454 GCF_937858515.1 uncultured Gordonia sp.
AACCCGCAGGGCCACCCACCTACACGCCGGTGCGCACTAACTGAACGGTATTGCGCCTAGACGCGCCTAGACGACGTCGCCCACCCTGTCGGCGTCCTCGCATGCCAGAGCGGGCGACATCTGCTGTAGCGCTCCCGGCAACACGGCACTCTCGGGTTCGGCGGCGTCGACGGTGACCGACTGCGCGTCACGCCGCCCGAACGCCGCCGCGACAATCGCACTCCACGGCGAATACACGATGGCGACGGCGACCGCGATGACCGCCATGATGGCGACGGCGTCGAGAATGTAGTGGTTGGCCGTGATCATCACCACGAGGATCGTCGACACCGGGTACAGCGCGCCGAGCACCCGCACCCAGGTCCGCTTCGCGTACAGCACGATCATCAGGCCGCACCAGATGGCCCAGCCGCAGTGCAGCGACGGCATCGCCGCAAACTGGTTGCTCAGCGAGTCCGGTCCCGGCGATCCCGACGGACTCCACCAGCCCCACGACGACGTCTCCGCGAGCGTGTCGACGAAGCCGTCGTACATGCGCGGTGGGGCCGTCGGCATCAGGTAGAAGCCGGCCAGTGCCATCAGCGTGGTGAGGATCAACACGAACGACCCGCGCCGGTACCCGGCCTTGTTGGTGATGAACAGCCACGCCGCGGTTCCGATCGTCATCCACCAGTGCAGCGTGTGATAGTGCACCGACGCGACGTCCCGGACGATCGTGAAGTGCTCGCCGAGCCGGTTCAGCGACATCTCGACGTCGATATGCAGTTTCTTCTCCAGGTCCAGGACGGCGGTGCCGTGCCGGAACGCCGGCTCGACGTCCTTGCCGCCGAGATTGCGGATGTAGGAGTAGATCCGGTAGATCGAGTAGATCACGGCCAGCTCCAGCCACCACCGCGGCACGGAGAAGTAAGTCCGCGCCCAGGTCAGCCACAAGAACACACGCGCACCACGGCCCGCCTGATCAGCGGGCCGGGTCTGCGATTCGTCTTGAGCCGTTATGGACATGGCCTCCCCACCGGTAACGTCTGGGTGAAATCTTCAGGAACACGAATGTGCGACTCACCAAGGACCAAGAGTAACGCCTGGGCGTCCGGTGAAGGTGGCGGCCCACGGCGACAGGCCCGTCAGATGCCGTTCTGCCAATGCAGGTCCGGTTCGTGGACGATGTCGGCCACCGACAACAGCCCGAACCGGGGCGGGACCACGGTCGGTGTCGGGACGAGAAGCGGAGCCACGCGAACCCCCTTTCCTGGTCGGGGGGTTATGCGGGGACGCCGCCGTTGACGAGCACCTGCGCAGCCGCGGCCGCGCCACGCACACCCAGCGGCAGGGTCACGTTCAGCGACTCGTAGCCACGCTTGTGCACGAGCAGCTTCTCCTCCATGAACAGCCGCAGGTAGTCGTTGACCTTGGTGTTCTGCGAGTCGTACACCGAGTCGAGGTTGACGATCGGGCCGCGGCCACGCACGAACGTGCCGGCCGGGTACACCAGGGCATTCACAGTCGTCGGGAACGCGGTGATCGGGGTGACCGCACCGAATCCGGAGGGAACGCCGGTGAACGCGTCCTGCCAGTCGTACACCCACTGCACCCGCGCCTTGCGGACCGCGAAGAACGCGTCGATCTGGGCGTCGGACACCTGGTTGGGGTTGCCGTCGGCTGTGGTCCGCAACGCCAGATCCGACCGCAGCACCGTATGCACCCAATCGGGCATCACCACATCCATCCACATCGCCTTCGGCGCGCGGAACCCGTACCGCATGTTGGTGATGACCAATTCCAGTCCGTTGAGCACCGACGCGGTCGCTGACGGTCCGACCGCCGCAGACATGTCGTGCGGTGTCGACGCCGCGACCATTCGGGCGATCGTGGACGCGTTGATGCGGTGCGCGTGCACCGAAGTCACCTCCTCGACAGCCTGCTTGGTGGTTGCCGGGAACGCGTGGTCTTGCAGGTTGTCGACCACGATGCCCGAGTACACGACGTCCAGTCGGGTCTCGGTGTCGCCGGGGCAGGTCGGCCGGAAGAACACCTTCTCGGTGTTGGCGATGGCCTGGGCCTCGGTCTGGAAGATGCCGGCGTTACCTGCCCACACGGTGCGGAAGCTCAAGCCACCCATCGTGATGATGCCGCCGTGGGTGACAGCGATCTCCGGGACGTTGACCATGCCCTCGGTTGCGGTCGACAGTGACGGCAGCAAATCCCAGAGCCGGTCGGACGGTGCGCACCACCCGCCGGCGGTGAGGGAACCGCCGGGGAGGTTGGACTGATCGACGGCGTACGCGATGACGTCGTCATCGTTCTTGCCCGAAGCGACCAGTTCCGACGGAAAATTGTGATGGATTTGGGCGATGCGGTGACGGATGGTGACCGCCTCTTCGCCGTGTGCGCGGGGGGCCAGCTCACCGTTGGGCAGTCGCAGGCTGGTCGGCATCGCGTTGAGCCGGTCGGCGGCCGACGCGATCATCTCCTCCACCGTGAGCGGGTCACCGGCCGAATGGTCGTGAAGGTTGCCGGCCGCGGTGATCGTCGGGCCCCGCTGCTCGGGGCGCACCGGGGCAGGGGCTTTCGCCGCGATCCGCCCCAGATTGAACCGGCGCCGCGGCCCGGTCGCAGCGGCAGCGACAGCGACAGGCTCGGCGGGAGCGTCGACGGTGGCGGCAGGTTCGGGCTCAGCGGGAGCATCTACTCCGGCGGCAGGTTCGTCGTCGACGGTGTCGACCACCTCGGCGGGCGCCTCAGTGTCGAGGTCCTCGACGGCGCCCGGTTCGGGGTCCGCGGTGGTGGTTGCCGACAGCACCCGCGCCGCCAGATCGTCGCGGACCTCACGCACACGCGCCGACTCGGCCACCAGATCGGTCTGCACCCGCTGCGCCGCATCAGCAACGTCAGCGAGAAGTTCCAGTCCGAGAACCGATTCGGCGTCCTCGGGTTCGGCGGCGACGAGCGCACCGAACCGGTCGGCCACCTCATCGAGCAACGCCACCACATCGGCGCCGGTCACCCCGGCCTCGGTCAGCGCGGCAACAACCGCTTCCTGCCGCTGCGCGGGGGTGTCCCCCGACGCGACATCGAGCAGGGCCTGCAAATCCAGATCAGCCACCGGGGCCTCCAGTCTGAGAATCAAACCTCTCAGCCCGGCCCCAACCGCCAGCAGCTATCTACTACGGCCAGGATAACCCCAACCGTGCCAGTTACTTCGCCACCTGTGTGATCTGGGCGTAATGCCCGGCATGCTGCAACGCGTCCCGACGGGCCTCGGCCTCGGTCAGGAACCGCTTCACCGTCCCGTCCGGGCGATGCGACTCATGCACAATGATCCGCCGCGCCGACCCACCACAATTGCAGCCCACGATGACCTATTTCAAGTGCGCCGGCTTGAACGGCGCCTTCGCCAAATCGCCGGTGACGATGTCGAGGCCTTCGGTAAGAATGTCGAACGCCTCGGTAGCCGACTTACCGGCCGCATACAACTCGTCGCGACGATCGAGTAGCGGCCTCATTTCGTTGCAAGACAAGACAGCGATCACAGCGACCGCTGTCTTGTCGTTGGTCCACACCGTCAGGTCCAACTCCGGATCTATGACAGCCCACCGGCCCGGACCTTCGTAGGGCCAGCTGTCGTACCCGGGGATCACCGTATATCCGAGCGCCTGGTCCCTGAGCTTGTCTTCGCTGATCATCGCATCTCCTTAGATCACTCCACTATAGCTCTGACAACGGTCACGGCAGGTAGTCTGCGTCCACCTCCCACACCCCATTCACCTTCCGGATCCTCGTGATCTGGAAGGTCGCGTTCCGAGGTAGCAACGACTCCTCCTCAGACGGCAGAGTCGACAGGGGGTCCTGGTGGTTCACATCGCCGGCCATGTACACCGTCTTCGTTCCCGCCGGCGCCATGATACGAATCTGTACGGGGAAGTCCGAGGTGTTCATCGCAGCATCGGCCGACGTCGACGTCGACGTGTACGCATGGTTCGTCCACTTCGCGCCCACCAGGTGTGAGAGGTCATCATTCGGTCCGGTGATCCCCAACTGCGAAAACTCATGCCACCGGGTACCGCGCGACAAAAACACCGAATCAGCCAAAGGCGGCGCATCATCGAAACCCTGATCCAGTTGCTTAATCCGTTCCTGATACTGCTTGTTGGAATACGAGAACGTATGCCCGTCGTGGCTCTTGACCACGAGCGGATCACGAATCTTCGACGCGTCACCATCTGTTGCACGCAGCGCCGCATTCACCGACTGGTAGCCCGAATCGGTCGAATAGACCGCGAACTCGCCAGCAATATCAGCCGGCTTACCCTTCCTGCCACCCTGCTGGGCGTAGAAGTGCTCCCGGGCCTCCGCATCCGATCCGAACGTCGTCACACCCCGCATATCGCCTTCGGCGACGTGCGCAGCTGCCTTCCGCTGCCGCATCTCCACCTCGGCAGCCTCCGCATTCTTGAAGGCCGCCCTGTATGCGGCCTTCAACGCAGCCTTCTCGTCCGGTGACGCTTTACTTCCCGTCTTGAAAGCGTCTATATACGGCTTGAAGAGTGCGTCCCTGTCGGCTACCGCAGCCTCGTGCGCCTTGGCCGCATCGAGATACTCGTCGTCAGCCTTCTTCGCGGCTGCACGCTTGGCCGCGGGTGTGGGGGCGGCCAACGCCCTGGTCGCGTCGTCATGAGCCTTCTTCGCGGCGGACAGCTTCTGGTTCGCAGCCTTCAGGTTGGCGGCCGCTTGCTCCTTATCCTTCATAGCCGCAGAAAGCGAGGCCTCCGCGTTCACTAACTCCTTGACGGCCGCGGCCTCTTTCGCCTTCGCTGCTTTGTACCCGGCCGAGTTGGTGCCTTGCTTATTCATTGCTGCAGCGGTGGCTTGCTTTGCCTTCTTGACCGCCGAGGCCGCTTTCCCCTGCGCCGACCACGCCTGGTCCTCTTCGTGGACCATGTCCGTGTGGTGGTCCTGTGCTATCTGCTGGTCATTGATCGCCTGACCGTGGGCAGCCTTCGCGTCCTCGAATGCCTTCTGCGTCTTCGCCTCGTCCAGGGCAGCAGAGGGCGCGGCCTTGGCCGGGGCGACCTTCTTCGCTGGGGCATTCTTCGCCGCGGGTGCGGGCGCCTTCTTCGTGGGCGCCTTCTTGGCCGGAACCGCCTTAGCCGGGGCCTTCTGTTGCACCAGGTCTTCGATCACCCTCTTTGAAGCATCAACCTCGGCAGCCGACTTCTTCAACGCCGGTGTCGGATGCACCCCATCCTTCGGGTTGCCGTGCGCAATCACGTCCGCATCGTGGGCGTCCTTGATCTTCTTATGCGCCGCAACCGCTTTCCCAATCTCAGAATTAGCACCCTTACGTTTCGACAATTCCGCGAGCGCCGCATCATAGGCCGCATCATTCTTCGCATGCACATGCGAATTCGACAGCAACTCAACCAACTCGTGATCCTCATACGAGGACATATTGAGCGGCTTACCGTGCCCCTTCCCCTTCGGATGCCCCTTCGCCACAATCGGCGACCCGATCGGCAAACCGTACTTCTTCGCACCCGCCGGCGTCCGCACCCTGCGCACCGCCGCCACCAACGCATCCATGTCGATCCCGGCCGCAGACAAATCCACCGGCCCCACCAGGATCAGCGACCCCACCGGACGGCCATGCAACGCAGCCTCCCGCGCCGTGGACACCACCACCGACGCCGACGCGATCACCGCCCCGATCGCCGCCGCTGTCCGCGCCTTCACCCGCCGGGCAGCCTTCTGCGCCTTCGCGCGCGCCACCACATCATCAGCGACCCGATACCACTTGGCGCCGTCGGTCATCGTCCCGTCGTCATACAGCGCTTTACCGTTGGCGTAATCCACGATCTTCCCGCCACCGGCGCCCTTCGCCGGGAGCTGGTCCTCGTCGAGCCGATCACCGGGTTCGCCGGCGGTACGGGTCGGTGTGTCGGTGTCGACGACCTCCGCCTTCGCCGCGGCCTTCGGCTTGTCCTCACCAGACCCGCCCGGTTTCGGCCCGGCCACAGCCTTCGCCACGTCCCGGCCCGCGGCCTCCGCATACTGCCCGGCCCGCTCACGCACGTCATCGGCCGCCCGCCCGGCGTCCTTCCCTGCCCGGTCGAGCCGCGCCTTCACCTTCGTCAGGTCCGCGCGGATCAGGTCACCGACCGACACCCCGTACCGTTTCGCGCCGGCCTCAGTTTTCGCGCGCCGCTCCCCTGCGGCCGACAACGCCACAGTCAGCCGCCCGGTGGCCCGCACCCGCCGATCAGCGACCGCCGACGCCACCACCGCATCCAGGCGCCCCACCGCCCGGGCCCGCCGCTGCGACCGGGCCTGGTCAGCGACCTCGGACAGCCGTGCACGGGCGAGGACCGCGCGCGTGCGCCGGTCGGCAGCGGCCGCGACGAACGCCTCCAACTCGGCCGGGGTCTGCGGCATCTGAGTGGGATCGGGTGGCACCACCACCCCCGCCGCCACCAACGCCCCCACACCACCGGCCGCCACCAACTGCTCGGTCCGCGGCACCGGGAACCCGGGCACATTCACCGCGAGCGCCGCCACCAACTCCATCGTCCCGTTGATGGTGCGCCAATCACCGGACACCCCGGCGCGCCGCAACTCGTCGATCCGGTCCTGCGGGGTGCCGGGCACCAGGCGGCCGGACAGCCAAATGCCGTGCGCGTCCTCACCAGCCCGCACCGCCGCCACCCCGGTACCGGTGTTGTCGTAATGCGCGGCTGCGGTATTCGCGTCAATGTCCCGACTGATCGGTGCGTGACCGGTGCCGAGGGTGAGGGTGCCGACAGGCAGATCACCGTCAGCGGTGGTCACCACACCCTGATGGAAGTACTTGTATCCCGTCGACGACGACGGTGGCTGCACACACTGCCCGCCGTACCCGATATGGCAGGTGCCCCACGTCGCCAGATGCCCGAACACCCGCCCGTCGGCGGTGACCGTCAACGCGGTCGGCCCTGACAGATGCGGATCTGCGAAATCGTGGCGGTCATACACCACGCCGGCTGCGGTGATGGCATCGAGAACAGCGTTCACGGGGGGCTCCTGGGCAACCTCAAAGGGGTTGCGTCCGGCCCCACCCGCCAGCAACGCGCTACTTACGTCCCAGTATTCACCACAGTGCGTCTGGCAGGTACTGCTCCTCGCGCCACGCCGGCGTCCCGAACCCCTTCGGCTTCAACGCCCGACGCCGTTTCCCGCCCGCGGTGAGGCCACGACGCCGATTCCGTTCAGCCTGCAGCACCTCCAGCAGATCGGTGTCCCCGACCTCGCGGGCGTCCTCGATCATCTCCCGCAGGTCGTCGTCGTCGAGATCACCGAGCAACGCGACCATCTCCGGATCAACCTCAGTGACATCCTCAGTCGATTCAGTGAGGTCGTCAGTGGATTCAGTGACCGGTTCAGTGAGCACCGACCGCCGATCCCACTCCCGATTCAACGCCTCATACAGTTCTGGGTCGTCGGCGAACACACTGCGGCCCAACGCCTCCAACAACTCATCATCGGAGTACCGCGAGAAGTCATCCAGGCGTGGCGCAACCGGGGCTTCCCGCTCATCGGTCAACTCCACCACCGGATCAGGAGGCGGCGCCGGCTGCCCATGATCCTCGCCCCGATCCTCCGGGTTCGCCGGCAACGCACGCTGCTCATCCTCAGCGACCTTCCGGATCGCCTCAGCGGCCTTGTCCGCGTCATCGGTCCCCAGACGTACACCGCCAGGACGGATTTCGCCTAGGCTGCCGTCCGGGCCTTGCAGGGCGTCCTGCACCGCATCAGCGTCGTACAGGATCATCGTGCACCGGCAGTTGATCGAAAGATGCCCTGGGCCTACCGGGTCGCCGGGAAAATCGAGCAGCCACCCCCCGACGCGGAACTTCCCACGCAACGGCACCGTCTGCCCGTCAGCGACCCTGTGCGCGGCCCTCGTCCTGGTGTCCTCGGTGGCCAACCAGCGCTTGTAGTAGGTGTCGCCGGTCGCCGCTTCCATCTCGATCGCCGCCGCCAACTGTCCCGAGTTGACCGCCCCGTGCGTCTCGGTGCGGGCGATCCGGCGGGCTTTCCACCGCCACTCCGACAACGACTCATCATGCGCCCGCCACAACGACCTCCGGCGGGCAGTCAACGATTCACGCCGCCACGCCGGCAGGTCCGGGTCGGCGAGCTTCCTGTCGACCTCGCCGATCTCGGCGCGCAGGGCTCGGGTGCCGGCGTCGATATTCAGGACGCGGCCGACGCGGTCGGTGACCTCCTCGATCGTCTCCGACTCCGACAACGCTTCCAGCAGCTCCGGGCGAAGTTCCTCGAACGCGCCCTCCGGCCAGATGCGTAGCCGGTCGGACACGGTCGCCAGGTATTCCTGCTGCGGCCGATACGAGCTGCCTGGGGTCGATTTGTGGATCGCGGCGAACGCCTCCCCGTACGCGATGGACACCGCGGGAAGCACGTTGTTGGCAGCGGACCGCCGCCAGTCGTTGTAGGCCGCCGACGCTGCGTCGACGGCGCGCGACGGGTGGTCGGGGTAGCCGGCCGATGTGACATTCACCTGAAACTGTTTGCGCTGTTTGTCACCTTCGCTGGTAGAGGCCATGACCTCGGCGAGAATCAGCACACGCACCGCGGCCAGCCAGTCCCGCATGGCGGTGACCACCGCCGCCTCCACACGCTCCTCCGCCCGCGCGAGACGTTTCTCGGCGGCCATCCGCAACAGCTCAATCGGCGGCTGCGGAGACAACCTGCACCTGCTCAAGATAGGCACGCAACGCAGCCGGATCGTGGACGGCCTGCCGCAGCAGCAGATCGCACACGTAGGTGTGGCATGCCAGCATCACCTGGTCGAGGTGCTCGATGTCGTGGTCGTCGAGCACCGATGGCAGACCCCACCACCGCCGGAACACCGCCGCCCACCGGTCGACCTCGGCCTGGGTGGGTGGCGGGTCGAGCACCAGATGTAGCCGATCATCGGCCACCCCCTGGTAGCGGGCCCGTTCGACCCGACCGCGGTGGTTGCGGATGGTGCGGGCCGCGGACTCGATCGTCAGGCGCACTGCAAGGTCGGCCGCGAGGAACACGCCGTCGACGTAGCGGTCGCTCATTGCGCCCACTCCGGGGTCGGTGGGGAGTTGTCCGGTGGCGGTGCTTGACCTTTCTTCCCCTCCGGTGCGGCCTCGGGTGCCGGTTCGGTCGCGGCGGGTTCGTCCTGCGCCGCCTCCCCCTGCCCGCCGCCCTTGCCGTCGTCGCCGAGGTCCAGGGTGATCCCGAGCGCCGGAAGAATCTTCGGCGCCAGATCAGTCCGCAACTTCAGCAGCTCCAGCAGCAACGTCCGTTCGGTTTCCTTCTCGTCGGGGGCGTCATCATCGCCGAACCCGTTCTCGCGGCGCACCACCGCCGCCGACACCAGATGCTTGTCGAACAGGGCCTGCGAATCCTTGGACCGATCGGGACGGATCAGGAGTTCGGTGGTGTCGAACCACACCTGATATTCGGCGGCGTCCGGCACGTTCTGCTCGTCGAGCAGCGGCCGCAGCAGGCCGACAGTGAGAGCATCAGCGATCGCCGAAACAACCGGCACCACACCAAACTTGACCTCCGATTCGCCAATTTCCCAGGCACTGTTCCCTGTGTAGGCAACCCGGCCGTTGCGACGCATCAACATCGTGTGGGTGTCGGCCGCAGTCGGGCACCAGACGGTCCCCGTGTAGTTCACAACGCTCATCGTGTTTGCTCGCGGCCGGTATCCCGCTCCGCGCGTAGACACAGTGATCCTGTGCTGGACGTGCTCTTGGAATCCCTGAACTTTGACCGATGTTCGGCTGGTTGCGTATCCGAGCAACAGGCAGGCATGCTCGAATGCATCGAGCATGGCGGGATCTTTCTGCCCGAGTACAGGATTGCGGCCTTGCATCATGTGTCCGTCGCCGCGGACAGCCGTCTCAACGAAAAGTAGTAGCTGCGCGTGCGTGAGGTCATCGATGAACGACGTGGGGACGATCCGGCCAGGCGCATGCTCCACGATGATCTCCGCAGCGGCAGCGTTGAGCTTGAACACGACCATGCCCTCAGACCCGGCCCCGCGTTCGATCTCCCGCCAACGCGGGACATTGTCCCGCGTCTTCGGATCTTGGCGCAGGTACTTGCCGACCTGCACGACGGACACGCCGACTCTCTCCGAGATTTCCCGCACAGACACACCGCCAGCGCGAAGCTCCCGCGCCTGCGCGCAACGTCGTACGGTCTCAGCGGTCGCGTACCGGCCGCCCTTATCCAGCCGGTCCGACGCCGGACCGAACAGGCGGGTAAGCGCCGCCCGGATACGGGCGCAGTTGTCTAGGTTCGCCGTGGCGGACTGGTAGATACCTACGGTCGGGGCTTTCCGGCCGGGACGTATCCCGGTTGTCCCCTCCGTGAAGTACCAGGCGACCAGCTCCACCAGCGCGTCGTCGTACTTGGCTACAGCCGATATTCCGGCATGTAGGGCGCCGCAGATGCACGCAAGGGCGACGTAAGCCGGTGTAAGGCCCATGACAGCGGTGCCGCGCATGGTTGTCGTCATGACAAATGACACGATCCCAACACCCGCCACGGCGGGAGACCTGGCCATCGAGGCCACCGGTCTGGTGAAACACTTCGGGAACACCCGCGCCGTCAACGGTGTGGACCTGGCCGTCCCGACAGGTTCGGTGTACGGCGTCCTCGGCCCGAATGGTGCCGGTAAGACGACAACCGTGAGTATGCTGGCGACTCTTCTGCGCCCCGACGCCGGTAGCGCGAAGGTATTCGGCTACGACGTCGTCGCCGACGCCGTGGCCGTCCGTTCCCTCGTCGGGGTGACCGGGCAGTACGCGTCGGTGGACGAGGATCTGACCGCGCTGCAGAACCTGATGCTGTTCGCCCGGCTGCTCGGCTTCTCCCGGGCCCGCGCGCGCAGCCGGGCCCTGGAACTGCTGGAGGCGTTCGCGCTGACCGAGGCCACCAACCGGTCGCTCAAGAACTTCTCCGGCGGCATGCGGCGGCGCCTGGACCTGGCGGCCAGCCTCATCGACACCCCACCGCTGCTGTTCCTGGACGAGCCGACCACCGGTCTGGACCCCCGCACCCGAGCCCAGATGTGGGACACCATCCGGGACCTGGTGAAGCAGGGCTCGACCGTGCTGCTGACCACGCAGTACTTGGACGAGGCCGATCAGCTGGCCGACCGGATCGCGGTCATCGACCACGGGGTGGTGATCGCCGATGGCACCGCCGACGAACTCAAGCAGTCGGTAGGGTCGACGACGCTGCAGCTGACCCCGGCCGACCGCGCCGACGCGCCCCGGGTGCTGGAAATCGTCGACCGCTTCCTCGGCGGCGCCGCGCTGAGCCCGGAGGCCGCCCGGATCACTGCGGGACTACGACGCTCCGACGTGGTCCCCGACATTCTGATCGCCTTGCGCGAGAACCACATCGAGATCGACGAGATCAACGTCCAGAAGCCGACTCTCGACGAAGTGTTCCTCACCATCACCGGCAAACCCGCGCAGCCCGACAGAACCGACAGCACCCAGGATGTGGCCTGACATGACCACGACAACACCGGCCACCGAGCCGACAACCGCGATCCGAAGCGGAGCGATCCGCACCGAAGCGGCCCGCATTCAGGCGAAAACGTCTGTGTCCCTGGCCGAGACGATCACCCAGTCGTTCTCGATGGCCTTCCGCGGCGTCCTGAAGATCGGGCACAATCCAGAACAACTCTTCGACGTCACGTTCCAGCCGATCATCTTCACCTTGCTGTTCACCTACGTGTTCGGCGGAGCGATCAGCGGTGATGTGAAATCGTATCTGCCGGTGATCATTCCGGGCATCATGGTGCAAACGGTGATCCTGACCTCGATCGTCACCGGCACCCAGTTGCGCGAGGACATGGACAAAGGCGTCTTCGACCGGTTCCGGTCGTTGCCGATCGCCCGGATCAGCCCGCTGGCCGGCGCGCTGCTCGCCGACGTGATCCGCTACTTCGTCGCGACGGTCCTGACGGTCATCATGGGCATCATCATGGGCTGGCGGCCCGACGTCCTCGGTGTGGTGGCCTCCGGCCTGCTGATCATGGTGTGCAGCTTCGCCATGTCGTGGATCTTCGCCCTCATGGGGTGCCTGATGAGCAAAGCCTCAGCAGTGCAGGGCGTTTCGATGATGATCATGTTCCCGCTGACGTTCGCCTCCAACGCGTTCGCCCCCGCCGACACGATGCCAGGCTGGTTGCAGGCGTGGGTCAAGGTCAATCCGGTCAGCCACCTGGTCAGTGCGGTACGCGACCTGACGGCAAACGGACACTTCAGTGGTCACGTCGGTTGGTCCCTGTTGGGCGCGGCGATCGTCACGGCCGTCTTCGCTCCGCTTGCGGTGCGCGCCTACATGCGTAACGCCTAGCGCCGCAACCCTACCGGCGACCAACCCGGGTCAGCGGTCGCCTATCAGGTCCAGAATCGCTTCCTTGGCCTGACGTTTCGACAGCCGTGCGGCCTCACCGCACACCACCGCCCAGGCGGTCTCGGTCAGACCCGAGATCGCCTGGGCCTGTGTCATCCCACGATGCACACTCGGCAGGTCCTGTCGCGCACCCAACCGAAGTCCCAGCGCGATCAGACGAGCACCGGCGGGCGCATCGCCGTCCGGACCCGCGCACAGGAGCCATCCGAGCGTCACCGCGATCGTGGCTCCCTGCGGGAGGTCGAGCCAACCATCGCCGCCGAGCATGGACCGCAGCGCCGAGTGCAGAACGTCGAGGAACTCCCCCGCCTGATCCACTCTGCCGCAACCGATCATCCCGGCCACCGCGTTACTTGTCAGCAGCACCGCCCCCGGGTCCGCGGCCACATACGGGTGTTCGCGGCAGATGAGCACCGCAGCGCGCCCGAACGCCTCGGCGGCCCGCTCCTGATCTCCCCGGGCGTGACGAATCTCGGCCCAGGTCAACATCATTGCCGTGGTCACCTCCGGATGGCCCTGTGGATCGGGCGCTTCGACGCTCCAACCGTCGGCAAGCGGGGCGAGTTCCCGCTCGGCCTCGTCGAGACGGCCGAGCGCGACGAGCGCGCAAGCCAGATAACACCGGGACCCGGACGCATCCTCGTACGCCGACAGCCGGTCCAGATCGGCGATCACCGCGCGGTAGCAGTCGACGGCGCGATCCCACTGTCCGCGTTGCCCGTAGATTCCGGCGACGCTCATCCTGGGCATGGCATGCAACCACACGTCGTCGTGGTGCGCCGACTCCTCGATCATCGCGAGCCCGTCGGACAGCGCCAGATCCAGCGAGCCCGCGTTCTCCCGCACGTTCATCCGCAGCCCCCGCGCCAACATAGCGACCTTCGGTGAACCGCGGCGCACCCCTTCGGCGATCAGACGCGACGCCGCGGTACCGCTGCGGCTGAGCAATAGCGCGGACAGGAAGTCGGTCGGCTCGATCAGCCGAAGTCCCGGCGACTGCAGGCGCCGCAGCAGCATCCGGCCGATGGCGATCAGCCGGATGTTGCGGTGCATCGACTGGTGCAATGTCGCCGCCAGAACGGTGGCCTGCCAACAGCGGCGGAGTCGCTCGGGCAGGCCGGCGGACGGTCTGGGCAGGATCGGCACGATCCGTTCGCTCCATGCCAGTACCTCGGCGTGCAGTCCGCGCACCACCCAGGTCGCCGACAGCACCGGGAACACCGTCACGATGGTGGTGGTAGCCTCTTCCGTTCGGTCGCCGCCGATGATCGCGGTGCAGCGCCGCAGCACCCACACCAGGTTCTCGGATTCTGTGTATACGGCTTCCAGAAGTGCGAGTGGCGCGAACCGTTCCTCATATTCGGCGATCGCTGCCTCGGCGAAACCTCTGGCCCACCGGCAGATCGACGCGTCGACCAGAAGTGATGCATCCGGATCGTTCGCCAGTTTGGCCTCACCGAACTCGCGGACCGTCTCCAGCATGCGGTACCTGATGTGACCGCCGTCCTCCAGCACACCGAGCAACGACTGGTTGACCAGCGCATCGAGAGTCTCATCGAGGCGGAAGCCGTTGTAGCCCAACATCACCGACGCGGCATCCGCGGTGAATCCGGCCGGGAACCGGCACAGCGCACAGAGCGCGGCGCGCGCGTCGTCGCCGAGCAGGTCCCAACTCCATTCGATGACCGCGTACAGGGTGCGGTGCCGGTCGGGCGCACTACGATCGGTGCCTCGCAGCAGCGCGAACCGTTCTTCGAGCCGGGCGGTGATCTCGGCGACCGACATGGTCCGGATGCGTGCTGCGGCAAGCTCTATGGCCAACGGCAGGCCGTCGAGTTGCTCGCACAGTTCGGCGACCGCAGCGGGCTGAAGCGTTGCGGCCGGCCGGATGGCCCGGGCCCGGCGTTCGAACAGTTCGGCCGACGCGCCGTCGACGCCGCCGCCCAGCGTGGGCAGTTGGTAAATGCGTTCGGCGGTCAGCATCAGTGGCGATCGGCTCGTGGTGAGCACACACAGATTCGGACCGGCCGCAAGAAGATCGGCGACAATGGTGGCACACCGGCCGACGACCTGTTCACAGTTGTCCAGGATCAGCACCGCGTCCAGTCCGCGCACCGCGTCGACGGTCCGGGCCGCGAGATCACCTATGTTGCGCCGTGGCCGTCCGCTTGCGGAGAACTCCGATTCGCCGACACCGAGCGTCGCGGCGATGGCGCTGACCACGTCGTCGTCGTCGCGGATCGGTGCCAGCGGCACATAGAAGACACTGCGGCCCGCCCGGGCCAGTTCGGCGCCCACCCGGTGGGAGACGCGGGTCTTGCCGACCCCGCCGGGCCCCTGCACGGTCACCAACCGGTATCGGTCGAACAGCGCCACGATGCTCGCGATGTCGTCGTCACGTCCGATAAGTTCGGACGAATCCGACACCACGCCGACGGCTCTCGAATGCCAGTCCCCCGCAGCCGAATCCTCGTCCCGGTCGGCGGACACAGTGGCGACCCCGGGTTCGCTTGTGCCGGTGAGTAATTCCGCGTTGAGCCTGAGCGCCTCCGGACCCGGGTCAACGCCCAGTTCGCGCGAGAGCGCGCGCCTCAGTCGCGCGAAGACCGACAACGCCTCGGAGTTCCGCCCCTCCCCGGCCAGTGCACGCATCAGTGCCACATGCGCCGACTCATCCAGTAGATCTGCCGCACATAGTTTTTCAGCGATATCACGAGCTCCGGAAAAGTCCCGACGAGCCAGCAATACCGACATCAGCCTGCGATCGATGTCTGCACGAACAGCGGCCGCCTTTGCCCGAAGTTCACCGGCGACATCACCGATTCCGGTCCCGCCCAGGTCTTCTCCGGGAATCCCACGCCACCAGATGGCCGCCGCGTCCAGGTCCGACGGTTCTGCGGATCTGGCCAGCTCGGCCACGATGTCCAGGTCGGTCCGGCATCGGACGAGCCGGTAGCCACCGGCAACGCCTTCGATCGCCGAATGCCCCACCACCGAGCGCAGCCGCGAGATCTGGGTATGCAGGGCCGCACCGGGCGATCCGGGCAGCGTGTCGCCCCACACATCGTCGATGAGGCGTTCGGCTGTCCGCACTCGTCCCCCGGCCAGTGCCAGGGACACCAACAACCGCCGGGCGCGCAGACCGGCGACGGGTACCAGATCTGCGGGCGCCACCGGCACCGCGCCGTCGGACGTCGCCTCGTCAGATCCGGCGCCCATGTCCGATCGCGCGACGGCGACCGGACCCAACAGCCCGATCACGATCGCGGTGGCGGATTGCACCTCCGACGTCGACACTTCGTCCAGAGTACGCAGCCGGGCAACCGATTTCAGGATGGGCGATCAGCCGGTCAGTGCAGCGCTTTCTCCAGGTCGCCGAGGAGGTCGTCGATGTCCTCGATGCCCACCGAGAGGCGGACGAGGTTGTCGGGAACCTCCAGCAGCGAACCGGCC
The DNA here is from genome assembly GCF_937858515.1 of uncultured Gordonia sp. NCBI lineage: Bacteria > Bacillati > Actinomycetota > Actinomycetes > Mycobacteriales > Gordoniaceae > Gordonia > uncultured Gordonia sp. Next base: position 15,928 of record NZ_CALLZT010000168.1, read on the forward strand.
GTCGAGGCGTGCGTCATCGCGCCCGGATGCTCGATCAGCGACTCGATGCCGCCGAGCGACTCGGCCAGGGTGAACACCTCGGTGCGGGCACAGAAGTCCTGCGCCGCCTCCAATCCGCCGTTGACCAGCACCGACACCATGCCGCCGTAGCGGCTCATCTGCTTGGCCGCGACGGCGTGGCCCGGATGATCGGCCAGACCCGGGTAGAGCACCTTCTCGATCTTCGAATGTCCGGCCAGGTATTCGACGACGCGTTCGGCGTTGTCGCTGTGCCGGTCCATGCGGACGGCGAGCGTCTTGATGCCGCGCAGCGTGAGGTAGCCGCCGAACGGTCCCGGTACCGCACCGGCACCGTTCTGCAGGAAGGCGATGTCTGTGTCGAGTTGTTCGTCGTCGGTGATCAGCGCACCGCCGACCACATCGGAGTGCCCACCGAGGTACTTGGTGGTCGAATGCAGCACCACGTCGGCCCCCAGCGCCAGCGGCTGCTGGAGGTACGGCGAGGCAAAGGTGTTGTCCACCACCAGTTTTGCGCCCGCACCGTGCGCGATCTCGGCGAGCACCGCGATGTCACCGACGTTGAGCAGCGGGTTGGTGGGGGTTTCGATCCACACCAGCTTGGTCTTGTCGGTGATGGCGGCGCGCACGGCGTCGGCGTCGGTGATCGGGGCGACCGAGTAGTCGATGCCCCACTGGGTGAACACCTTGTCGATGAGCCGGAACGTGCCGCCGTAGGCGTCGTTCGGGATGACCAGGTGATCGCCCGGGCGCAGCGTGGCGCGCAGCAGGGCGTCGGTGGCGGCCATCCCCGAGGCGAAGGCCCGGCCGAACACACCGCCTTCGAGAGCGGCGAGGTTGGCTTCGAGGGCACGCCGGGTCGGGTTGCCGGTGCGTGCGTACTCGAACCCGCCGCGCATCCCTCCCACACCGTCCTGGGCGAACGTCGACGACGCGTAGATGGGGACGTTGACAGCGCCGGTCAGCGGATCGGGATCGTATCCGGCGTGGATGGCCCGGGTGGAAAAGCCTTGGCTCATTGTAGGAAGTCCTATCCGACGAAAGGGTGTGTGCTGACGAAGGCGAGCAGGTCGTGGCGGGTGATGACGCCGACGGGTTTACCGTCGTCGACCACCATCAACGCATCCGACTCACTCAAGGCCTTGGTCGCGGCGGAGACCGGTTCACCCGAACCGATCAGGGGGAATGGTTCGCCCATGTGCGCCGACACCGGGTCGGCGAGGTTGGCGCGGCCCTCGAAGACGGCGCTGAGCAGGTCGCGTTCGGTGACCGCACCGGCCACCTCACCTGCCATCACCGGTGGTTCGGCGCCGACCACGGGCATCTGCGAGACGCCGTACTCACGCAGGATCTCGATGGCATCGCGCAGGGTTTCGGACGGGTGGGTGTGCACCAGGTCGGGCAGCTTGCCGCTCTTACCCCGCAGCACCTCGCCCACCAGCGGCTCACCGGTGGCCTTGCCGTCGAGGGTGGAGCGCAGGAAGCCGTAGCTGCTCATCCATTTGTCGTTGAAGATCTTGGCCATATAGCCGCGACCACCGTCGGGCAGGAGCACCACGACCACCGCGTCGGGGCCTTCACGTTCGGCCACCTGCAGCGCGGCGACCACCGCCATGCCGCAGGAGCCGCCCACCAGGAGTCCGTCCTCACGGGCCAGGCGCCGGGTCATGTCGAACGAGTCGGCGTCGGAGACGGCGATGATCTCGTCGGGGATCGTCGCGTCGTAGGCGGCCGGCCAGAAATCCTCACCGACGCCCTCGACCAGGTACGGACGGCCGGTGCCGCCTGAGTACACCGAGCCCTCGGGGTCGACGCCGACAACCTTGACCTTGCCGCCGGAGATCTCCTTGAGGTAGCGGCCGGTGCCGGTGATGGTGCCGCCGGTGCCGACGCCTGCCACGAAGTGAGTGACCCGGCCGTCGGTATCACGCCAGATCTCCGGGCCGGTGGTCTCGTAATGGCTTTGCGGCCCTGCGGGATTGGCGTACTGGTTGGGCTTCCACGCACCGTCGATCTCCCGGACCAGCCGGTCGGAGACATTGTAGTAGCTGTCGGGATGCTCCGGCGGAACGGCCGTGGGACAGACCACCACCTCGGCGCCGTAGGCCTTGAGCACGTTGCGTTTGTCCTCACCGACCTTGTCGGGACACACGAACACACACTTGTAGCCGCGCTGCTGCGCGACGAGGGCCAGACCCACACCGGTGTTACCCGAGGTCGGTTCAACAATGGTGCCGCCGGGCTTGAGCTCGCCGGAAGCCTCGGCCGCGTCGACCATCCGGACGGCGATACGGTCCTTGCTGCTGCCGCCGGGATTGAGATACTCGACCTTGGCCGCGACCAGACCTGAACCGGGTTTCACCACAGAATTGAGCTTGACGAGCGGTGTGTTGCCCACCAGGTCGACGACGTGATTCGCGATGCGCATTCCTCCATGGTCCCACTTGCGGCCGCGGACCCCGAAACCCACCCGAGGTATCCGCGCGCGCCGCACAAAAGGCACCCGGCCGAGTGGTCGCGGTCGGCGGCATACCATTGCGCCGAGGCCGTGAAGTAACGTGTTTCACATGCCAGAAGCAGTGATTGTCGCCCATGCCCGTTCCCCCATCGGCCGCGCCGGTAAGGGATCTCTGAAAGACGTTCGCCCCGACGAGCTCTCGCGCCAGATGGTGGCCGCGGCGCTCGCCAAGGTGCCCTCCCTCGACCCCAAGGACATCGAGGACATCCACTGGGGTATCGGACAGCCCGGCGGCCAGGGCGGCTACAACATCGCCCGCGTCATTGCCGTCGAACTCGGTTACGACCACATCCCCGGCGTCACCGTCAACCGCTACTGCTCGTCGTCGCTGCAGACCACCCGCATGGCGCTGCACGCCATCAAGGCCGGTGAGGTCGACGTGGTGATCTCCGGTGGTGTCGAAAGTGTCTCCAGCTTCGGTATCTCCGGCGGTGCCGACGGCGCCCCCAACTCCAAGAACGCCGTGTTCGACGAGGCCGTCGCGCGCAGCGCGAAGACCTCCGAGGGTGGCGCCGGCAGCTGGCACGACCCCCGCGAGGACGGTCTGATCCCCGACGTCTACATCGCGATGGGCCAGACCGCCGAGAACGTCGCCAGCTACACCGGCATCTCGCGCGAGGACCAGGACCGCTGGGGCGTGCTGAGCCAGAACCGCGCCGAGGCCGCCATCAATGCCGGCTTCTTCGCCCGCGAGATCGACCCGGTCACCCTGCCCGACGGCACCCAGGTGTCCACCGACGACGGACCGCGCGCCGGCACCACCTACGACAAGATCAGCCAGCTCAAGCCGGTGTTCCGGCCCGACGGCACCATCACCGCCGGTAACGCCTGCCCGCTCAACGACGGTGCCGCCGCGCTGGTCATCATGAGCGACACCAAGGCCAAGGAACTGGGCCTGACCCCGCTGGCCCGCGTCGTCGCCACCGCCGCGACCGGCCTGTCGCCCGAGATCATGGGTCTGGGCCCGATCGAGGCGATCCGCAAGGTGCTGCGCATCTCGGGCATGTCGCTCTCGGACATCGACCTCGTCGAGATCAACGAAGCCTTCGCCGTGCAGGTCCTCGGTTCGGCCAACGAACTGGGCATCGACCACGACAAGCTCAACGTCTCCGGCGGTGCGATCGCCATCGGTCACCCGTTCGGCATGACCGGCGCCCGCATCACCACCACCCTGCTCAACAACCTGCAGACCCACGACAAGACCTTCGGCATCGAGTCGATGTGTGTCGGCGGCGGCCAGGGCATGGCGATGGTTCTCGAACGTCTCTCCTGATCCACGAAGTAACCAAAACCGCCCCGGAGAGATATCTCCGGGGCGGTTTTGGTTGCCGATTGCTTCTACCGACGACTAGTCGGAGTTGAAGTAGCTGAGCAGTCGCAGGATCTCGATGTACAGCCAGACCAGGGTGACGGTAAGGCCGAGCGCGACACCCCAGGCGGCCTTCGACGGCGCACCCGCACGGATGAGCCGGTCGGCGGAGTCGAAGTCGAGCAGGAAGCTGAACGCGGCGATGCCGATGCAGACCAGCGAGAAGATGATGGCCAGCGGGCCGCCGTCACGCAGACCGAAACCGCCGTCGGTGAAGAAGCTCGCGACGAGATTGCCGAGCATGAGCACGCAGACGCCGATCATGCCGGCGAACAGCATCCGGGTGAACCGCGGCGTGACGCGGATAGCGCCGACCTTGTACACCACCAGCATCCCGAAGAACACGCCGAACGTGCCCAGGACCGCCTGACCGATCAGCGCTCCCGCCGACGTATCGCCGGAAACCACGAAGTTGGCGAAGACGAACGAGATCGATCCGACGAACAGCCCCTCGAACGCGGCGTACGCGAGCACGATGGCCGGGTTGTCCTGCTTGCGGCCGAAGGTGGCGATCAGTACCAGCACCAGACCACCGATCGCACCGAGTGCCATCAGCGGGGTGGCCAGCGCGTCGTTGGAGTCGACCAGGAAGTACGACACGATGGCCGATACCGTCAGGACGCCGAGGGTGATCGCGGTCTTGGTGACCACGTCGTCGACCGTGAGCTGGCGCGTCGCAGGCTGCGTGGGCTGCTGGTATTGCTGGGCGTACGGGTCGTACTGCTGCCCGTGCTGGTTGAACATCGCGCCCTGGGCCGCACCCGCGGCCCCGGCGCCGAAACCGGCAAAGCCGGTCTGGTTATCGCGGACCACGCCGCGCATAACCGGGTTACTACTCTCTCTCACCACAGGCTCCTTCTGGGTAGGGCGTCTGACTCGATCAACGTGTGACGGCCGGATAGGGTTCCGACTTTACCTACTCTTGACCATCCCGTGTGATGCGCCGTCCCGACGAGCGTGACATACCGCGCCCACCCATCCCCCGGCACAACGCCGTGAACATGTGCTCGGCATGGCCCAGGTCGTCGTCCCACCCCAGATCGGGACGACAGATCATCAACGACGCGATGCCGTGTGCGGCAGCCCAGAACTCGAGGACCCCGGCATCCGGATCGCTGCCCACGAGTTCCGAGACCGCCTCGTGCAGCCGGACGAACGGCGCCGATGCCGTCAACTCGTCACCCTTCGGGCTGTGGTCCTTCCGTGGCGTCCTGGCATCGAGCAACCTGTACAGAGCCGGAGCGCCGACAGCGAACCGCACATAGGCCACGCCCATCCGCACCAACCGCTCGAGCGGATCCTCCACGCCCTCGCACGCGGCCGCAAGCACGCCGTCGATGTTCTCGAAGTAGCGTGACCACACCGCGTCGAGCAGTTCCTGTTTGTCGGCGAAATGCAGATAGATCGACGGCGGCGTGACGCCGACGCGGGCCGCGACCGACCGGATCGACACCGCCGAGTCGTCACCGGCGTCGATGAGCAATTCGATGGCGGCGTCGACGATCTCGCCGGCGAGCCGGTCGCCGGAACCGCGCGGGGAACGACGCCGGACCATCAGGATCGCACCGTCATGATTCCGCCAGACCGATCCGCTGGTGCAGCTTGCGCAGCGGTGCCGGTGCCCACCAATTCAGGCGCCCCATCAGCCGCATGAACGCCGGCACCAGCAGCAGCCTGATCAGCGTGGCGTCCATGAGTACGGCGATGGTCAGGCCGACGCCGAACATCCGCATGAACGACACGCCCGAGGCCGCCATCGCCGCGAACACGATACTCATCAGCAGTGCCGCGGCGGTGATCACGCGGCCGGTCTTGGCCAGGCCGACGGCCACGGCGTGGTCTGCGGCCTCCCGACTGCCGTCGGAAGCCAGGAACTCCTCGCGGATACGGCCGAGCAGGAACACCTCGTAGTCCATCGACAGGCCGAACGCGATGCAGAACATCAGCACCGGCATGGTGTCCACAAGATGGCCGGTCGCGACGGTCCCGAAACCGCCGAGGTGACCGTCCTGGAAAATGAACACCATCGCACCGAAAGTCGCCGACAACGACAGCACGTTCAGCACCAACGCCTTGAGCGGCAGTACCACCGAGCCGGTGAACAGGAACAACAGGATGAACGTGGCGACGGCGATCACGCCCAGCACGTACGGCAGGTGCGCGAACATCGAGTCCAGGGTGTCGACGCTGTTGGCCGCAACCCCCGTGACCCGTGCGGTCATCCCGTCGGGAAGCTCGACGGCGCGCAGTGCCCTGACCAACTCCGCGGCCTCGTCGCTCGTCGGTTCCAGCGACGAGGACACGGTGACGATCGCGACGCCCTCGGAGGTGTCGGCCGCATCCCCCTCGGCCACCTGCGCGCTCTGGACGAACAGTCCGGCCGACGACGTCACCGCGTCGACGCCCTTGACCCGTGACAGGTCCTGGCTGTAGCTGCGCAGCGCGAAGCTGTTGGGATCGTTGGCGCCGGTCACCACGACCGTCGACACCCCCGACAGGTTCTGCTTGTAGCCGTCGCGGATCTCCTGCTGCACCTCGTGCGAGGTGGCCGACTCCGGCAGCACCCGGTCGTCCGGGAAACCGAACTTGATCGACAGGAACGGTGCGCCGAGAAGCGCCAGCAACGCGACGACCGCGATCACCACCAGGACCGCCCGGCGCATCGCGAACTGACCGATGCGATACCAGACCGTGTCCTCGATCGCGCCTTCGGCGCCGGTTCCCGCCGGACGTTCAGGGCGGCGCAGGAGCCTGCGCACCGGTCCTCGGACGTCGAGACTGTCGATCCGCGGCCCGAGCACCGCCAGCAGTGCCGGAGTGAGGATCAGTGCCGCAGCGAGTGCGACGGCCACGACGCCGATTCCCGCATAGGCGAACGAACGCAGGAAGTACATCGGGAAGATCACCAGCGCGGCCAGCGCCAGCGCCACGGTGACGGCCGAGAACAGCACGGTGCGCCCCGCGGTGGCCATCGTCGCCACGATGGCCGCGTCCCGGCTGCGTCCGGCGCTCAGCTCCTCGCGGTATCGGGTCAGCAGCAACAGCGTGTAGTCGATGGCAAGCGCCAGCCCCATCGCCGTCGCGAGATTGAGCGCGAAGATCGACACATCGGTGAAGAGGGCGACGAGCCGCAGGTAGGTGAAGGTGAGCACGATGGCGAAGATGCCGATTCCCACAGGCAGCGAGGCCGCGATCAACCCACCGAACACGAAGATCAGCACGATGAAGGTGATCGGGATGGCGATGGCCTCGGCGATCGCCAGGTCACGCGCGGATTGGGAGTTGACCTCCGCGTACACCATCGCCTGACCGCCGACCCGGATCCGGATCCCGTCCCGTTCGCCGGTGAGGCGTTCGGCGAGTTCCTCCGCGTGTATGGGGGCGTGGTCCTCGCCGCCGGACAGGTTGACCACGATCTGCGTCGAGGACTTGTCCGTGCTGAGCAGCCCGGCTTCCAGTTGCGGCTGGTCCCAGATCGACAGGATCGGGTCCTGAACGTAGTCGATGGTCTTGAGCTCGTCGATGATCTGCCTGCCGACGGCCGTGGCGGCCGAATCGGTGGAGATATCGGTGCCCAGCTCGGTGTCGAGTTTGATGACGACCTGCAATCCACCCCGGTCGAAGCGCTGGTCGAGCATTTTGTCGGCGACCGCCGATTCGGAGGTCGGGTCGCTGAATCCCCCGGCGAGCAGGTCTTTGGCAGCGCCCACCCCGTATATCCCGGCACCGATGAACAGCACCAAAGCGATCAGCAGCACCCGCTTCGGTGCCGCGATGATCGCACGCGTCAGACGCTCTGGCATGGTGTATCCCCCTGGTCGGTCATGGTGCGGCCCCGTCATGTGTTGTCGACTGTGTGTTATCGGCGTTAAGTTAGCGGCAATAACCCACAGGTGGCAACCCCCGCAGGACGCGGCCGGCACCGACCGTTTGTCGCTCCGATATGACCACTCGCCGCAGCCTGTTGACCGCTGACCGCGCATCCCCCGAACGGCTCCTCCCGAAACAGCTGTTCGTATAGACAGGGTACAAAGTCCCGTCTACTGTCGAGTGGCACGTGGCACATGCACATTGATCTCAGGGGGTCACCGATGAGCTCACGTGAACTACCCGCGCCCACATTTACGCGCGGCGACCAGTCCTTTCCCGGCGTCCGGATCCAGGTGGTAGCCGGATGACCGCGCCCCGCCGCGTCGTGATCGTCGGCACCGGAATCGCCGGCATTACCGCAGCAGAAACTTTGCGTTCCAAGGGATTTGACGGCATCATCACCGTTTACGGGGCCGAACCGGAGTTGCCCTATCATCGGGCGTCACTCTCCAAGGACCTTCTCGACGCGGATCTGTCCCCGGAGGCGGTCGCACTCGGCGACGCCGATTTCTGGGCCAATCGACGCATCACGGTGGTCACCGGCACCAGCGTGGTCACCGTACGCCCGGGCCATCGCAGCGTCGTCCTCGATACACGCGACGAGGTTTCCTACGATGCGCTGATCCTGGCCACCGGGGGTGTCGCGCGGCGCCCGCACTGGATGTGGCCCGGCGTCGACGCCCTACCGGCCCGCCGCGACGCCGTGGCCCTCCCGGCCGCGATGCGCCCCCACCACCCGCCCATCATCGGCG
>NZ_CALLZT010000169.1:0-102135 GCF_937858515.1 uncultured Gordonia sp.
GCGGCCACCAGCGCCTGCGACAGGATCGCGAAGTAGGCGCCCTTGACCTTGCGTTTGAACACGCCGAGACCGAGGATCACCGCGACCAGCACCGGGATGACGACGATGCCCACGATGGTCACCACAGGCGACGCGAACGGTACCCAGTAGCCGGGCAGTTCGGTCAGGCCCGCGGTCTGCATGAAGTCGGGCACATCCTGGCCGCGCAGGTCGGCGTCGGCGATCTTCAGGTGCATCGCCATCATGTAGGCGCCGAGACCGAAGAACACGCCCTGACCGAGGGTGAGCATTCCACCGCGCCCCCACGCCAGACCGATTCCGACGGCGACGATACCGAAGCAGAGGTATTTGCCGAGCTGATTGAGCCGGAAGTCCGACAGCAGCGCCGGAGCGATCGCGAACAGCACGATCGCGGCAATTGCGAAGCCGGCGTACACCTTCCAGCTATTTGCCAGATTGTTTCTCACACCAGACTCCTCGTCCGGACCGTGAACAGGCCCTGCGGTTTGATCTGCAATGCGATCACGATGATGACGAAAACGACGACCTTGGCCACCGATGCGGTGGTGCTGTATTCAATGAATGAATTGAGCAGGCCGAGAGCGAATGCCGCGATCACCGCACCGCGGATCTGGCCGAGTCCGCCGAGGACGACGACCAGGAAGGCGTCCACCAGGTACGACATTCCGGTGTTGGCGCTCGTCGAACCGATCAATGTCAGCGCGACGCCCGCGACGCCCGCCAGCCCCGAACCGACGAAGAAGGTGGTGATGTCGGTGGTGCGGCTCGAAATGCCGCTCGTCTCGGCCAGGTCGCGGTGTTGCACGACGGCTCTGATCCGGCGGCCTGCCGCGGTGTAGCGCATCGCGGCGGCCACCGCGCACACGCAGACCACCGCGAGCACCATGATGAAGATGCGGGTCTTGGGGACGACGGCCCCGAGGATGTCGAACGAGCCGTCGAGCCATCCGGGCGCGTCGACGTACACGGCGGGCGCCCCGAAGATGTCGCGGGCGAGCTGTTGCAGCACCAGCCCGACGCCGAAGGTCACCAGCAAGGTGTCCAGCGGTCTGTCGTACATCCGCTGGATGAGCGTCACCTCCAGCAGCACACCCATCAGGCCGGCGACGATGAATCCGATGACCAGCGAAACCAACAGCGACACATCGGCATTGGAGACGATGTGCTCCTGCACGGTGTACGCGGTGTATGAACCGGCCATGATGAAGGCGCCATGCGCCATGTTGATGACGCCCATCTGGCCGAAAGTGAGCGTCAGGCCCAGTGCCGCGAGCAGCAGGATGGATCCGAGACTCAGACCGGTGAACGTCTGACCTACCAGCGTTTCCACTCCTCTTCCTCTCTACGTCGGTCACCCCGGCAGGGCGACAGGTGGCACTTCGGGCCGGCGCGGCAATGCCCGCACCGGCCCGAAGCGGTCACAGGGTTGTCAGGCCCGCCTTATCCCAGGCCCGTGCTATCCCAGGCCTGTGCTATCCCAGGCCCTTGGCCCAGTCGTAACCCTTGAGGTAGGGGTCCGGATCGATCGGCTTGCCCGAATCCCACACCGTGTAGATCAGGCCGTCGTTGCGGATCTCACCGATCCGGGCGGTCTTGGTGATGTGGTTGTTCTCGCCGTCGATCGTCACGGTGCCCTCGGGCGCGTCGAAGCTCACGCCGCCGGCGGCCTTCTGGACGTCCGGCACCGCGAACGAGTTGGCCTTCTCCACCGACTTCTTCCACAGGTAGACCGAGGTGTAGGCGGCCTCCATCGGGTCGGACGTGGGCTTCTTGGCACCGTACTTGGCCTTGTACGCCTCGACGAACGCCTTGTTGGCAGGGGTGTCGACGGTCTGGTAGTAGTTCCACGCGGTGAGCTGGCCCTCGATGTTCTGGACACCGATGCCGCCCACCTCTTCCTCGGCGATCGACACCGACACGACCGGCATCTTGGCGGGGGTCAGGCCGACGTTCTTGTACTCGCGGAAGAACGCGACGTTGGAGTCGCCGTTGAGGGTGTTGAACACGGCCCCGGCACCGGCCGAACGCACCTTGTTGACGATGGTCGAGAAGTCGGTGGAGCCGAGCGGGGTGTAGTCCTCACCCTTGATCTCGATTCCGTTCGCCTTGGCGTATGCCTTGATGATCCGATTCGCGGTCTGCGGGAAGACGTAGTCACTGCCCACCAGGTAAATGGACTTGACGCCCTTTTCCTTCAGGTAGTCCAGGGCGGGAACAATCTGCTGATTGGTGGTGGCACCGGTGTAGAAGATATTCTTCGACGATTCCAGGCCCTCATACTGGACCGGATAGTACAGGAGGGCGTTCTTGTCCTCGAACACCGGCAGCATCGCCTTGCGGCTCGACGAGGTCCAGCCACCGAACACCGCGGCCACGCAGTCTCCGCTGATGAGCTTCTCGGCCTTCTCCGCGAACACCGTCGGTTCCGACGCACCGTCCTCGCCGACCAACTCGATCTGCTTGCCCAGCACACCGCCGGAGGCATTGATCTGCTCGACCGCCAGCTTGATCGAATCACGAACTGTGACTTCGGAAATCGCCATCGTTCCCGACAGCGAGTTGAGCGAGCCGACCTTGATCTTACTGCCGGAGGTGTCCACGCACGATGCGGCCGACGACGAGCTCTCGTCGTCGGCGGAGGCACCGCAGGCGCTCAGCGCCACAGCCACCACCGACAACGCGGCCGGCAGCGCCAGGGCGAGTCGGCGGGGGCTTCTACGGCGGGACGCACCTGTTCGCGTCGGGAAGTCTGACGGCATAAGGGAGCCTTTCTTGAGCATCTCTGATGACACCGGGTATGCCGCGACTACAACACGGAAAACAATTCCGTCGGTGCAGCATGATCATCTTTGAACACCCGGGGCGGTTCAACCGCGTATACAGGGTTTGTATACAAGAGAGAAAGATAGGGCCGGTGTGTTACCGCCATGTGAATCCACATAAACAACCGGTTTCCGGCTCGTTACCACCAGAATTTTCGAACCATATCTGGTTCGCGAAACAAAAGACCCGCCGGCGACAGTGCCGACGGGTCTTCGCGTCCACGCCGCTCAGGAACGGTCAGCGGTCGGCCCATACCGGCGCCCGTTTGCCGAGAAACGCCGATATCCCCTCCTGCGCGTCGCAGGTGACGGCATTGCCGGCCATCGTCTCCGCCATCAACGCGTAGGCATCGGGTTCGGCGGCGTCGACCTGCGCGTAGAAGGCCCGTTTGCCGATGGACACCGTCGACCGGCTCGAACCGGCGATCCGCAGGGCGAGCCCGCGCACCGTCGAGGCCAGTTCTCCGGGTTCGACGACGTCGTTGACCAGCCCCCAGTCGGCGGCGGTGGCCGCGTCGATCGGATCGCCGGTCAACAGCATCTTCATCGCGCGCTTGCGGCCCACCGCCCGGGTGAGGGCCACCATCGGTGTCGAGCAGAAGAGCCCGATCCGCACGCCGGGGGTACTGAAGGTGGCCTCGGTCGACGCGACGGCGAGATCGCAGGTGGCCACGAGCTGGCAGCCGGCGGCGAATGCGGCGCCGGCCACCTCCGCGATCACCGGACGGTCCAGGTCGTGTACTGCGGTCATCAGCTCCACGCAGGTGTCGAATACGGCGCGTTCGTCCTCCAGCGTGCGGTCGCGCAGTTCGGCCAGGTCGTGGCCGGCGGAGAAGGCCGGCCCCTCGGCGCGCACGATCACCACCCTGACTTCGTCGTTCTCCCCGAGCTCACGCAGGGCCGCGATGATCGCCCGCATCGTGTCGGTCGACAGGGGGTTACGCCGACGTGGAGCGGCCAGGGTGATGATGCCCAGCGGCGCTTCGACGTCCACTGCGACAGGTCCGGGAGTGACTGCCGCCACATCTGCGGGGCCGCTCGCGTGTGTTTCGGTGTGATCCACGTTCATCTACCTTTCTCGGGTGACTCGGACAACCCCAGTCAACAGGGTTTCCGTGCGTATTTCACCCGATCCTGAGCACCGGTTTCAGACGGGTCCAAGTTCCCCGGACCGCGAATCCGAGGACAATCGGCGAGGATTTCTCGGACAAAATCAGGAAATATGAGTGATTGGCTTCACAATTCAATGGTGTTCTGTGTCACATTTTGCTTTCCAGTTCATTTCTTGGCTCATTGACAAATATGTGGGCTACGCAGGCAGTTTACCGAAATACAATCCTGTTATCCGTCTGTTATCGACCCATTGCAGGTCACGAACGTGGCGTGACCCGAACGTTATCAACCGCTAATGTCGTCACCGGTCCGAGAATCGCACCGCCCAACACGGGGCGGACGACAGGAGGAAACAATGACCACCAGCATGAAGAAGTTCGCAGCCCGCGCCGGAATCATCGGCGCCCTGGCCGCGGTTCCCTTCGGTCTGGCGACTGCTACCGCATCTGCCTACGGCCACAACTGGGACGCTGTGGCCGCGTGCGAGAGCGGCGGCAACTGGGGAATCAACACCGGCAACGGCTACTACGGCGGCCTGCAGTTCTCGCCGTCGACCTGGGCCGCCAACGGCGGCTACGGCATGCCTCACACCGCCTCGCGTGAAGAGCAGATCCGCGTCGCCGAGAACACCCTGGCCACCCAGGGCCCCGGCGCATGGCCGACGTGCGGCGCCTACCTGTGAGCCACCCGCTCACCGGATAGACAGCAGCCTGACCGAGGGATCCCCGCGCCCAGCGCAGGGTACTGACCCTCACAGCCACCGAAGGGCGGCCCCGTCACGGGGCCGCCCTTCGGCGTTCCGGCCTCCTCCTCCACAACACCGAGACCCGGTGTCGATCCCGGTCAGGCCGGTCGTACCTGTGCCGTTCTGAGTGCTTTCAGCGCCGTGCGCAGTCCCTTCCGTTTTCCGGTGTCCGGATCGACGCCGAACTCGATCGACATACCCTCCAGAACGTCGAACCGCAGTTCCGACGACGTTTCCGGGGCATCGTCGGATGTCGCCTTGAGCATGCTGTTGGGCAATGACAGCTTGAGGATCGTGCGGAACGTCAGCGCATACTGACGCAGGATCGAGCCCGTCGTGTACGGCAGGTCATATTTCTCGCACAGCAGGCGCACCCGCACACCGATCTCCTCGTACCGGTTGCTCGGCAGATCCGGATACATGTGGTGCTCGATCTGGTGGCTGAGGTTACCGCTCATGAACCGCATCAGCGGTCCGGCGGTGAAATTGGCCGACCCCAGCATCTGCCGCAGGTACCAGCGCGCCTGATCCTCGTTCTCGAACTCCTCGGCGGTGAACTTCTCCGCCCCGTCCGGGAAGTGACCGCAGAAGATCACCATGTACGCCCAGTAGTTGCGGATGATGTTGGCCGTGAAGTTCGCGGTGAGGGTGCTGCGCCAGTTCTTCAGCGACAACGCGGGAAAGATCAGATAGTCCTTGGCAGCCTGCTTGCCCACCTTCTTGCCGACCAGCCGCATATCCTTGGCCGCCTGCGCATACGTCTTCTCCTTGTTGCGCAGTTTCTCCGTCTCGAGGTGGTGCAGGGCCACCCCCACCTCGAAGAACGTGCCGAGCAGGAAGTTGTAGATCGGGTTTCCCAGGTGCCGCAGCTCCCACTCCTGGTCGCGGGTCACCCGCAGGATGCCGTAGCCCACGTCGTCGTCCATCCCGATGACGTTGGTGAACTTGTGGTGCACGAAGTTGTGTGAGTGTTTCCACTGGACCGACGGGCAGGTGTTGTCCCACTCCCAGGTGGTCGAATGCACCTCCGGGTCGTTGAGCCAGTCCCACTGACCGTGCATCACGTTGTGGCCCAGTTCCATGTTCTCGATGATCTTTCCCGCACCGAGCAGCGCCGTGCCCAGCAACCACAGCGGTCTGCGGTTGCTGAACAGCAGCACGACCCTGCCGCCGGCCACCAGCGAACGCTGGATGGTGATGGCCCGCCGGATGTAGCGCGCGTCTTCCTCACCGCGCGCCGCCTCGATGTCACGGCGGATGGCGTCGAACTCGGCGCCGAGGATCTCGATGTCGGCGTCCGTCAGATGTGCGTAGGCATCGATGTCTGTGATGGCCATGTGTCACCCTAGAGGTCGAGCGTGCAGGAGCCGGCGACGGCACTGACGCAGGTCTGGATCCGGTCGCCCTCGCGATGCTCTTCGCCGGTACGCAAGTCGCGGGTATAGCCGGACGTCAATTGCACGACGCAGGTCTGGCAGATACCCATCCGGCAGCCGAACGGCATCTGCACCCCGAGCTCCTCCCCGGCTTCGAGAAGTGTTGTGGCGCCATCAAGTTCGGCTGTCTTACCGGATCTTCCGAAGGTGACGGTGCCACCTTCGCCGCCGTGATCGGTGCGAGCGATTGCGAACCGCTCGATGTGCAGCAGTCCCCGCAGGCCGTTGGATTCGTAGTGCTTTTCCATATCGTCGAGCAGCGCGATCGGGCCGCAGGACCAGCACTGCCGTTCACGCCAGTCCGATACATGTGCGTCCAGTGCGGCCAGGTCGAACTTGCCGTCGGACCGGGTGGCCTGCAACTGCAGGTGATAGCCGTCGACGTCGCGTTGCATCCGTTCGAGCTCATCCCGGAAGATCACGTCATCGAGTGTCGGTGCCGAATGGATATGGATGACATCGGGGACATTGCCGCGTTTGACCAGATGACGCAACATCGACATCACCGGGGTGATCCCGCTGCCCGCTGTGATGAACAGGATCTTCGACGGCAGCGGTTCAGGCAGATGGAAGTCGCCCTTGGGCGCGGCCAGGCGGATGATCGTCCCCGGGGTCACGCCCTCGACCAGATGCGTCGACAGGAATCCGTCGGGGTTGGCCTTGACTGTGATCGAGATCGTCTTGGCCGTCGCCTCCCCGATGGAGGTCAGCGAGTACGACCGCCAATGCCAGCGACCACCGATCTGCAGGCCGATGCCGACGTATTGGCCCGGTTTGTAGGTTTCCGGGAATCCCCATCCGGTCTGGATCCGGACAGTGGCGGTGTCCTCGGTCTCGCGTTTGACCGCGACGACCCGGCCGCGCAACTCGCGGGCCGACCACAGGGGATTGATCAGATGCAGGTAGTCGTCGGGCAGCAGCGGGGTGGTCGCACGCGCTACGAGACCGCGCACGATGTTGTGCTCGGGACGTTTGGCGTCTACGCCGACCGCGGGTCGCTGACTCCATTTCAGCAGGTTCACACGGGTGTCCTCACTATCCGGGGCTGCGGATAGTTCACGACCGTACACCGGAAATGTGGCATCCATCACACATTGCCGAATGTTGCGCCACCCGCCCCTCCGGGGCGGCCTGGGAGTGGAGTTACCTTGCGATGCGTTCGGTGTACTCAGCCCGTGCGCCGGTGTCGTAGTCGAGGAACATCCGGTCGAGACCGGTCGACCGCCGGATGCGCCGTTTCACCCCGGCACCGATCAACGTGTTGCCATGCACCCAGGCCATGGTCTTCGGCGCGGTCACCCGGACACGCGGCTGCGCAATGGTTTTCACGATGATCTCGGCCACGTCGTCGGGTTCGACCGCCTGCACGACGGAGTTGGTCCGTAGGCCGGAGATCAATCCGGTACGGGTGAACGTCGGCAGGACCGCCGACACGCGCACACCCAGTGGGAGCAGCTCGGCGTCGAGCGCCTCGGAGAATTCGATGACACCGGCCTTGACGCCGTTGTAGATGCTGAGCCCCGGCGTCGGCAGACGTCCGGCCACCGACGCGATGTTGACGATATGACCGGATCCGCGGTCGACCATCCGCCGGGCGGCCAGCTGCGAACCCGTGTACACCCCGAGCAGATCGATCTCCACGGTGCGACGGATCAGCGCCGGGTCGTAGTCGAGAAATGCTCCGGCGGGCATGATCCCGGCATTGTTGATCAGGACATCTAGCGGTCCGAGCCGCTCTTGGACTCCGTCGAGCCAGCCTTCGAACGATGCGCGGTCGGTCACGTCCACATGACCACCATCGATCCCGATGTCGGCGGCCGCCTTGGCCACCACGTCGGCATCGACGTCGCCGATCGCCACGACGGCACCGGCCTCGGTGAGCAATTGCGCTGTGCGGAAACCGATTCCACGAGCACCGCCGGTGACCGCGACGATCTTGCCCGCCACCGACGGCGCGGCGGCGCGGCTCCAGGTCTTGCCCATGTCTCCCCTTGATCGTCGTTCGTCAGCGCCGGCGGATGTAGACCGGCATGTTGTCCTTGGGCACCGGCAGCGAGCTGTAGTCCATCGGCACCTCGTAGCCGTCGGGCACCGACCATTCGAATTCGCGCAGCAGCCGGTGCATCACGGTCTTGATCTCCATCTGACCGAAATGCAGCCCGATACATTTGTGTGCTCCACCGCCGAACGGCGCCCACGCCATCCGGTGCCCGCGGTCCTCTTCTCGTTCGGGTGAAAAGCGTTCGGGATCAAAGATATTCGGATTGGTGTAATACGTCGGATCACGATGGTTGGTCTGCTGCAGCACCGCCACGATCGAACCTTCAGGAATGTAGTGACCCAAAATCTGGGTGTCCTTGATCGCCATCCGCGGCAACGCCGGGACCGGTGGGCACATCCGCAGTGATTCGCGCATGATCAGGTCCAGTTCGGTGAACTTGCCCAGTGTGTCGTAGCCGATCTCCGGTTCGAGTTCGAGCGATTGTGCCCGGGCGCGATCCTGCCACTGTGGATTCTTGGCCGTCCAGTACACCATCTGCGACATCGTCATCGTCGAGGTGTCGTGGGCGGCCATCAGGACGAAGATCATGTGGTTGACCACGTCCTCGTCGGTGAATCTGTCGCCGTCCTCGCTCTCGGCGTGGCACAGCGCCGAGAACAGATCGGGGGTCTGCCGGGCGCGCTTCTCGGCGATGTTGGCGTAGAAGAACTCTTCGAGCACCTTGCGCGAACGCAGACCCTTCCACCAGCGCCCACCGGGTACGGGTTTGCGCACGAGGGCGGTGCCCGCCGCGACCGTCTCGATGAACGCCTTGTTCAGCTTGTCGGCCTCCTCGCGCGGTAGCTCGACACCCAGGAACACCTCAAGCGCCACGTCCAGGGTGAGCTGCTTGATCCAGCTGAACATCTCCACCCGGCCGGTCGGCAGCTGATGCACCTGGTCGGCGATCACCGGCTGCATCTCCTGCAGGTAGCCCTTGAGCGCGGTGGGCGTGAACGCCGCCTGCAGGATCCGGCGGTGGTGGCGGTGCTCGTCGAAGTCCATCAGCATGACGCCGCGATGGAAGAACGGGCCGATGAAGTAGCTCCACGCCGGACCGTTGGCGAACGCCTTGTCCTTGTTCATGAGGATCTCTTGCGCCCCGGCGGCCCCGGACACGTTGACGATCTTGAGGCCGAAGGCGTTCATGCCCGAGATCGGACCCATCTGCGCCACACGTTTGGCGGTCTTGGCGTAGGGGTCGCGGCGCGTGGAGAGCACCTCGATCACGCCCGGAATGTTCGAGCACGGGACCGATTTCAATCCGCTGCCGGCGGGTGCCTCGGCAAGGTAGCTGGTCATCTCGGGAACTCCTGATAAGGCGGGCTGCTATTTTCCGTTGTTGATCGGCCGGGGATCGACACCGGTCCGCTCCCAGGCCTCGACCGCCCACGGCGAGTACAGCTTGGCCACCGGCAGCCTGTTGATGACCGGATTCAGCGCCCTGATCAGCGCGGACATCCGGTCGAAGCGCTTCTGCATCCGGCCGTCCCAGTGCAGGTCGCACACATCGCGCATCTGCTGGGGCAGCGTACCGATGACGAGGGTGCGCAGGAGCGAGTTCATCGGAATCGAGGCCACCCGCCACACCGGCGCCGGCACCTGCTTGGGCCGCGGCAGTCCCTTACGCAGGTAACCGGTGGCGTACACGATGGTCTTGGTGGGCACGAAGCGGTCGAGCATCTCGTCCCAGTAGGCGAGGAACTCCTCGTAGGTCTGGGGCTCGGCGCGGTCGTTGACGCCGTACAGCGCGTACCAGCGCTTGCTCTCCTCGAACATCTGCGCCTTCTCGGCGTGGCTGAGGCGCCGGATGAAGGTGTCGGTGACGTAGATGACCTGGTCGACAAAGGTGGCGTGCGCCCAGTAGAACAGTTCCGGATTCATCGCGTGGTACGACGATCCGTCGCTGTCGATGGTGCCCTTGATGTTGCGATGGAAGTCGCGGACCTTGCGGCCCCAGCCGTGCGGATCGGCGCTGTAGACGGTGCTCATGATGGGCGGCACCGTACGCTCGGCACGTCCTTTGAAGTCGGAGAAGATCACCGAATGCTCTTCGACGCCCTTGGCGAGCTGTTCGATGCAGTTCTCGGTACCGGCAACACGCTGGAATCCCAGGATCTGCCGGTTGTCGCCGTAGTACTTCCACACCAGCGAGTTCGGCCCGAGCGGCTCGACCTGGTTCGCCACGGCGGTGGACACCGGCATCGGCCGCGCCTGGCGGACGCCTTCCTCGAAGGACGGGGCGGAGTCGTTCCGCGTGGCCGCATCCCCGGAGAGGACCGTATCGGGTGTGGTGCTGTCAGCGATGGTCACCGAGTTACTCCCAAGCCTCGAACTCTCCGCACCCCGAGCTGTTGGAATAGATCAGAGAGTTTGTTTCTTTGATGCTCAAGATAGCACGTGAGCAGCGGCACAACCAGCCCCGAATCCGTCCCAGCGGTGTGCGGACGCGGAGTCGACCGCATGCCGGGCGTCCTGGTACAACCCACAGGTGCAACCGTCATCTCGCCGCGGGCCCGGCAGGCGCTCCAGGTCTGCCGCAGCGGTCCTGGCGACCGCGATTCTGGCCACCGCTGCGGCGACGTCGACCGCGCCGGCAGTCGCAAACCCGGCAGACCCGTTCCGACCCCTCCTTCACTACACGCCGAAGCGGAACTGGATGAACGATCCGAACGGACTCGTCTACCGGGACGGGCAGTATCACCTTTTCTACCAACACAATCCGTCAGGGCCGGGCTGGGCGAACATGAGTTGGGGGCATGCGGTCAGCCCCGATCTGCGCACCTGGCGCGAACTTCCGGTCGCCATCGGTGGCGACCGTGACGCCCAGATCTACTCGGGCTCAGCCGTGGTCGACCACCACAACACCTCCGGCTTCGGTACCGCCGACAACCCGCCGATGGTGGCGATCTACACCGCCAAGTACCGGAGCGGGCGCCAGACCCAGTCGCTGGCCTACAGCACCGACGGCGCAGCGACGTGGAGCAAGTTCCGCGGCAACCCGGTCGTGGACCGCCGGTCCACGAACTTCCGCGATCCCAAGGTGTTCTGGTACGACGACGGCCCGTCGAAACGCTATTGGGTGATGGTGGCCGTCGAAGCACTCGACCGTAAGGTGGTGCTGTATCGCTCTGACGACCTGAAGAAGTGGCGCCCGCTCAGCGAGTTCGGCCCCCGGGGCGACTACCGCGGCATCTGGGAGTGCCCCGACCTGTTCCCGCTGCCGGTGGACGGCAATCCGGATCGAGTCAAGTGGGTTCTGGTGGTCAGCCACAACCCGGCGACCGTCGACGTACTCCCACCCGCCGCGGACGTATCGCCGAAACTGCTCAAGGGCACCGGCACCCGCTATTTCGTCGGAGATTTCGACGGCGAGCGATTCACCGCCGACGGCCCACCGGAGTTCGTCGACGAGGGCCGAGACTTCTACGCCGGCGTCACCTTCAATGACGCCCCGGCCGGCAAACGGATCATGCTGGGGTGGATGAGCAACTGGCTCTACGCTCAGCAAACGCCGACCGGCCGGTGGCGCGGAGCGATGACCCTGCCGCGTGAGCTGAGACTGCGTACCGTCCACGGGAAACCCGCACTGGTCTCCCGCGTCACTGGTCCACTCGCCACCGGAGGACGAAAGACATACTCCCGCAACGGCATCACCGTCGGACGCGGCGGCATGAGGCTTCCGGTCCGCGCCCGCACCTACCGCGTCCACGCCGAGTTCACCCACCGATCGGCGAAAAGTTTCGGCGTCACCGTGCGTCGCTCGGCCGACGGCACCGAACGCACCCGGATCAGCTATGACGTCGCCACCGGCACCCTGTCGGTGGACCGCACACGCTCGGGAAACATCCTGTTCGGCCCCCTGTTCCCGTCCGTGGAGTCGGTGCGGGTACCGCTCCGCGCAGGTGCCCTCGATCTCGACGTCTACGTCGACACCACGTCGGTGGAGGTGTTCGCACAGCGCGGCACACACGCCATCACCGACCTCGTGTTCCCGAACCCGTCGAGCACCGCGATCTCGGTGGATTCCGACGGTGGCCGGACCCACCTACGCACTCTCACCGTCACCACCATGGACTGACAGTTCGGGTTCATCGGTCGGCTGGCGGCCGGTTCAATGAGCCGAACCGAGGGCCTCCTCGAAATGCGCGAACAACAGAGTAGACGAGAAGTGATGATCGTTCATCGCCGATCTATCAGCGGTCCGGCTGGTTCTCGACGACTGCCACACCGATCTCGACGGTCAGCCCTCCAGGAGAGTCGTGCGGTACGAGGCGGCGAAACGGTCGACGGCAGTGGCGTCGAGGGCGCGGCGGCCGCCGGGGAAGCCAGGGAACATTTCGCGGCCAAGTCCCGCCACGCCGAGGGCGATCGGCACCGTCGGCGAGAGCGGCGGCGGCGAGAACCACGCCTCGGTCACCGCTCCGGCATCGCCGAAGTCCGGGATGGCCAGGCGCCCCAGGTTCGACAGCGCGGTGGTCTCGACGAACTGCCGTTCCACCAGCGGCAGCATCGAGGTGAGTCCGCGCTTGAGTGCCGCGGGCAGCTTGTTGCCGGGTTCCAGGATGTCGACGATCCAGCCGGCGGCGCCGTTCTCCTTCACCAATTGCGTTTCGTCCCGGACGATTTCGGTGGCCGTCGTGAGGTCGGTGACATCGGTGGGCACGAAGATCGTCAGATAGCTCGCGAAATTGGATACCACATGGTTCGACCATTCCTTGGCCCGCAGATTCACCGGCATCAGTACCGACACCGTGTCGGCAGGCTTGACGTCGCGGCCGGCGTTCCAGCCGATGATCGTCAGGGCATGCGCGGCGATCGCGACATCGTTGAGGGTGGCGCCCTTCGGTCGTTTGCCGGAGACCGTCGCCACCTCGTCCGCGGTCAGTTTCAGATGCGACACGATGTGGTCGCGGCCGGTCTGCATGCCGCCCTCCGGAGCGAGCCGCGCGATCCGGCGACGGTTCAGGATGTCCTTGCCCACCTTCGCGACCCGGGGTTTGAGGTCTTCGATGGATCGGGAACCGACCAGCTTGCGCAGGTTGCGGGCATCTTCCAGGGTCGGGCCGTCGAGGTCGATCGGGTCACCGGCGTACGCCTGCGCGATCGACGTGGTGAACCGCATGGCGCTCATCCCGTCGAATGCGGCGTGGTGGCAGTTGAGGATCAGTCGATCCCCACCGTCCTCGCGCACCAGCATCGCGCGGAAGGGCGGACTCGCGGACAGGTCCGGCGACAACGACTGCAACCGGTCCCGGGCCGGTCCGGCAGGCCCGTCAACCACCTCGAGTGCGAAAAAGTCGGCCTCGTCATCGATCTGCCAGGTCAGGGTCCGGGTCCCCAGGGTCGGCGCCCGCAGCCGGGCTCGCGAGAGCGGATGCGCCGCCATCGCCTCCTTGATCGCCCGGGTGAGCTTGTCGGCGTCGAGGCGACCGGCGACCCGGACCTCGAAATGCACCGACATCACCGCATCGTTGGCCAGATTGACAAATGCCTCGTCCAGCGAGGTGACCCTGAGTTCCTGCACGAGGACAGAATGGCAGGTCGGGCAGGAATGCGACGCGGATCGCGTCAACTTTCCGGCGATACGGCCTCCCGCAGGGGCATACGCCCTCGCGGGATGCCGTTCGGCCAGAAAATCTATGGCCTGGCCGGTTCCCGCAGGACGCTGAAGTGACGTACCGTTCCCGACAGTCCGGGCAATTGCTTCGGCGCCGACCAATGGGTCAGGTCGGCACTGTCGGAGTACAGGTACTTGCGTTTGGTGTAGGCGTCGAAGTACATGCGCCACTTGCCGTTCGGCAGTTTCACGACGGCCGGACCCTCCACCTTCGATCCCCAGTTACCGGGCCGCACAAAGGAATACGGTCCCACAAGGGTGGGGGAGACGGCGTGCTGGATGACCTTCCTGGTCTCGTTCTTGGTGAACGCGTGATACCGCGAGCCGACCTTGATCACGGTGGTGTCGATATGGTCGGCGCCGATGCCGAGGATCGGAATCGGCCAACCCCACTGCCGCAGTGAGGAATCGGTGGCGGTGAGCAGATACGGCACAAAGCCGCCGCCAGTGGACAGGGACACGATGATGTTCACCCGGCCACCGTCGACGAACCACTCGGGCGCCCACGCCTTGGTGGTGAACGGCGACAGCGACGGACCTTCATCGAACCCGGCCGACCCGGACAGCGGCGGTGGCGCCGATGAGCCCGTGCCGTCGCCGGTGCCATGCAGGAAGGCGCAGCACAGCGGCAGCGGGATGGTCCGCACATGCTGCCAGGTTCGGCGGTCGGTGCTGCGCGCGATACCGATGGTGGCGCCGGCGGCAGTGGTGTAGACGACGTAGTACCGGCCGTCGGCGTGCCGCATGATGCTCGGGTCCCGTACGTAGCCCGTCGGCGGCCGGTAAGCCGACTTGCGCACCACCGTGAAATCGGTCCCGTCGGCCGACTCGTACACGTCCATGTCGCGGGCACTGTCGTTGCTGAACCCGACCAGCGTGTATCGCCACTGCGGCGTCTCGTCGGCCCTGACGACTCCCGCGGACAAGCACAATCCCGCAGCGGCGAGCAGGGCGGTGAGCACCGCGACGACGGGCCTGCGAATCTCGGTCATCAGCACAGTGTCGCGCATCACCGGGTACCCGCGCCGGGCGACCCCTGCACTACGCGTGCGCCGGCCCGGTCATGATCGTGACGATCTCGGCGGCGTCGAACTCGTTGGGCAGGCCCCACTTCGCTTCGTAGCCGTACACCTCACGCAACGACCTCGCCGACTCGTGGCCTTTGAGGATGTCGAGATCGCCGGTGCTGATCAGTCCCGGATGCGGCACACCGCACGCCTCGGACACCTTGAGCAGGTCGCGCCGCAGCGTCCGGATGTAGTTCTCGGCACGATCGGCCTTGATGGTCGGATCGAGTCCGTGCGCGAGCCACTTGTCCTGAGTGGCGATGCCGGTCGGGCACTTGTCGGTGTGGCATTTCTGCGCCTGCAGACAACCGATCGACATCATCACCTCGCGCGCCACATTCACCATGTCGCAACCAAGTGCGAAGGCGACCACCGCGTTGTCGGGCAGGCCGAGCTTTCCCGACCCGATGAACACCACCCGGTCGGCGATCCCGGCGCGCGCGAACAACTCGTAGACGCGGGCAAATCCGAGGCGGAACGGCAATGCCACGGATTCACTGAAAATCAGTGGGGCCGCTCCCGTTCCGCCCTCGCCACCGTCGACGGTGATGAAATCGACACCGCGGTCGGTCATGCTCATCAGATCGACCAGCTCACACCAGAAGTCGAGATTTCCGACGGCCGATTTGATTCCGACGGGTACCCCCGTCTCGTCGGCGAGCATCTCCACCCAGTCCAGCAGTGAATCGGCACTGTCGAATTCGGTGTGCCGAGACGGGCTCGCACAATCCTGGCCCTCCTCGATACCACGGATCCGGGCAATCTCCGGGGTGACCTTGGCACCCGGAAGCAGGCCGCCCAGACCGGGTTTGGCGCCCTGGCTCAGCTTGATCTCGATGGCCCGGACCGGGTTGGCGGCCACCGTGTCCTTGAGTTTGGCGATGTCGAATCTGCCCGCTTTGTCGCGGCATCCGAAATATGCCGTGCCGATCTGCAGTGTCAGATCCGCACCGTGCAGGTGGTGCGGCGTCAACCCGCCCTCGCCCGTGTTGTGCAGTGCTCCGGCCTGGGCGGCGCCACGATTGATCGCCTCGATCGCTGCCGACGACAGCGAACCGAAACTCATCGCCGACACGTTCACCACCGATGCCGGCCGGAACGCCCCACGACGCTCCCGATGGCCACCGAGCACCTTCGCCGCCGGGATGACGTCGCCGTGCACTCCATGATTGACCTGCGTGGCAGGCGCGATGTCGGAGAACGTGCGGTGCTTGATGATCGGGTAACCCTGGGTGAACTCGGTGTCGTTGTCGGCACCGAACCCGAAGTAGTTGTTCTCCAGCTTCGACGACGCGTAGATCCAGCGCCGCTGATTGCGGCTGAACGGTCGCTCCTCGTCATTGCCGGAGACGATGTACTGCCGCAGTTCCGGCCCGATCTCCTCCAGCAGGTATCGGGCATGGCCGACCACCGGAAAGTTCCGGAGAACAGCATGATGTTTCTGCAGCAGGTCCCAGGCGGCCAGACCCGCTATCGGGGCCAACGGCAACACTTTTGTCCATTTTGATGACATAACCAGCACGCACCTTTCGGGGCTGCGAAAAGCGAACGGTCGGCTGCCATTGTTCACCATCGGGCAACCGCGCGGGCGCCATTGCGCCAACCCGGTCAAGCCGACCGAGTACCCACGAGTACGCGCGCGTCCCTCGGGTCATCGTCGCGTTCCGGCTATTTGGGGCAACGCGGCCGTCGCGGGCCACCGCCGATCACTACGCCTGTGCGGCGGCCCCACCGAGATAGGCCCGCTCGACGCGGCCCAGATCGGCCGACAGCGCGGATGCGTCGTCGGAAAGCACCACCTGACCGTGCGTCAGCACGACGCCGCGGTCGGCGACCTCAAGCGCCATCCGCACATGCTGTTCGACAAGCAGCACCGAGGTCCCGGTGGCGGCCACCTCACGCAGGACCGGCAGGATCGACTCGACTATCACCGGGGCCAGCCCCATGCTGAGTTCATCGATCAGCAGCACCTTCGGCTTTTGCAGCAGCGCCCGCCCGATGGCGAGCATCTGCTGTTCGCCGCCGGAAAGTTGCCCGGCGGCGATCTTCAGGCGTGGCCGCAGCGAAGGAAAATATCCGAGCACGCCCTCGATGGCGGACTTTCTGGCAGCGCGGGCGGCGGCGGGATTCCACCCGCCCACGGAGATCGCGAGTGCGAGGTTCTGTTCGGTGGTGAGTTTGCGGAACAGTGCGCGGTCATCGGCGACCAGGACCAGGCCCGATCGCACCGCGGCCCGCGCGTTGCCCGACGGCAGTACCGCACCCGCCACCTCGACCCGGCCTGCGAGCTGCGGCAGCAGACCGGCAAGCGTGGTCAGCAATGTGGTCTTGCCCGCGCCGTTCGGACCGAGCAGCGCCACAATCTCACCCTCGCCGATCGACAGATCCAGGCCACGTACCACCGGCGACGACGGCGCATAGCCCGCGGACAACCCGCTGCACTGCAGAACGCTCATGGATGCACCTTCTTGGTATCGACGGTGGTGGCGGTGGTCTCGCCGGGCGCGGCCTGCGCGGAGGCCGGCGTGCCCAGGTAGGCACCGACGACGGCCGGATCGCCGCGCACCTCGTCCGGGGTGCCGGACGCGATCACCCTACCGAGATCGAGAACGATGATGCGGTCGCAGATTCCGAGCACCAGATCCATGTCGTGGTCGACGAGCAGCATCGTGACCCCGCGGTCACGGGCCGCCCGCAGCCGCTGCCCGAGCCACTGGCTTTCCAGCGAATCGAGTCCGGCCGCCGGTTCGTCGAGCAGCGCCACCCGCGGTCGGCCGGCCAGCACCCGCGCCACCGAGACCAGTTGCCGTTGCCCCTGGGACAGGTCGGCGGCGCCGACGTCGGCGAGTTCGGAGATGTCGAGCAGGGCCAGCGCCGCTCGCACCGACTCGGCGCCGTGGCCACCGCTGTGGGAAGCCCCGACCATGATGTTCTCGGCGACGGTCAGTTCCTCATACAGTTCGATGTCCTGGAATGTGCGGCCGAGTCCCGCCCGGGCACGGCGGTGCGGCGCCCGCCCGCCGACCTCCGAACCGGCCAGCGCGATACGGCCGGTCGCGGGGACGAAACCACTGATCGCGTCCATAAGGGTCGTCTTGCCGGCTCCGTTGGGACCGATCAGACCGACGATCTCACCGTCACGGACCTCGAAGGTCACGTCGTCGACCGCGGTCACCGGGCCGTAGCGAACACCGACGGCGGTGGCCGCGAGCAGCACCCCGCCGGTCGGTGCATCGGCGGCGGGCGCGATGGTTCCGGCGTCGATATCCTGCGCGGCGTCGAGGACGGGCTTGTCGTCGCCGAGTTTGGTGCCGAAACCAGGAATCCGGATTTCGTGGATGTAGTGGGCGAGACCGTCCGGGTTGGCCATCACCGTCACCACCAGCAGCACGCCGGCGAGCAGTGCGTACCAGTCCCCGAAGTGCAGGTATTTCTCCATTGCGAAGTACAGCAGGCCGCCCGAGGCCATCACCCCGGCGAGGATTCCGCCGCTGATCGAGGTGACGCCGGCGATGTAGACGACCGCGAACAGGCCGATCCCGAGGAACACCGTGTACGACGACGCGTTGGCCAGCGTCTGCTGATAGCCGATCAGGGCGCCGCCGATACCGGCGATGAACGCCGAGATCGCGAACGCGGCGAGCTTCACCACGCCGACGTTGATTCCCGCCGCGGCGGCCGACCGCTCGTTGGCGCGCACGGCCAGCATCGACGCGCCCAGTGTCGAATTCCGCAGCCAGGCCACGCCCGCCACCACCAGCAGGAAGAAGACCAGACACATGATCCCGAACGCGGTGCGCGGATATCCTTCTCCCGCACCGATTTTCAGATCGATACCGAACAGCGACGGCTGCTCGATCGGCGCACCCTGCATGCCGCCGTTGAACGAAGGATTCCGGAACCAGAATGCCTCCAGGAACACCGCGAGCGCGATGGTGGCCACCATGAGCGGCAGACCGCGAACCCGTAGCGCCGGCAACCCGACGACCAGCCCGACCACACCGGCGATCGCCGCCGCCAGGATCGGTGCGATCGGAAACGGTATCCCCAGGTCGGTGGTCAGCCGGGACAGGCTGAACGCACCCACACCGGCCAGCATGAGCTGGGCCAGCGACACCTGTCCGGCATATCCGGTGATCACCACCTGCGACAGCGCGATGATACCGAAGATGAGTGAGGTGACCAGGGCGTTGCCCAGCTGACCGCTGGTGACCATCAGCGCAATGGCGATCACCAGGCCGCCGATCACCATGGGCAGCCAGATGTTCCGCGGACGAGGCGAGCGCCCCATGTCGCTGCGGGCGACCATCCCGCGGCTCGGCAGCGGCTGTCCGCGCACGAGCAGGAAGCCGATGATCAGGATCAGCGGAACCGCTTCGGCCACACCGGCGTCGGGGAACCATCCGATGGTGGACTGCAGGTTGGTGGCCTCCGATGACAACATGCCGATGGCGATGCCCGCGCCGACGGTCACGCCGACGGAGGCGAAGTTGCCGACGAGCGCCGCGGCGAGCGCGGGCACGATGAACATCGTGTAGGCCACCGGGTTGAGCGGAACGATCGGCGCGATCACGATGCCGCCGATCGCCGCCGTCGCCGACGACAGCGCCCAGTTGCTGATGGCGATCTTCTCCGGCGACAACCCGGTCAGCAGCGCGCCCTTCTCCGATTCGGCCGCGGCCTCGGTGGCAATACCGAATCTGGTGAACCGCAACACAAGTCCGGCGCCTATCGCCAGCGCCACGACCACGGCGGCCAGCCACAACCGGTCGACGGGCACCACGCTGTCGCCGATGGAGAAGGTGCCCGAGGCGAAGATTGCCTTCACCGTGGGTGCGTTGGTGCCCACGCGCAGGCCCAGCAGCGCCTGCAGGATCAGCATCACACCGATCGCGGCGACCGCCCGAGCCAGCAGCGGACTCGTCCGCATCCACCGAAATATCAAGAGATACAACACAACCCCGAGAGCCGACGCGATGACGACCGCCACCACCATCGCCGGCAACACGCCCAGCCTGCCACCCAGGTCGATCCGCGGTTCGAGGCCGGGGATCGGGTTGAGCAACTCCCCCTGCCGCAGATAGGCGTAGGTGTAGGCGGCGTACAGGGCAACCGCACCGGTGGCGAAGTTGACCACACCGGAGCTCTTGTAGGTCATCACCAGCGCGAGACCGAGCGCGGCGTAGACGGCACCATTGCCCAGGCCCAGCGCCAGGAATGCGAAATGGTCGGTCATGAGTCCTCTAAACGTGTCGGTAGATCAGGCGGTCACGTATCCGCCGATGTCCCGGCCGGTGCGTGCGGTGTGATAGCCGCACGCCCGGACCGGGACATCGGAGGGATTCATTCGCGGGTGAGCCCGCTACTTGTTGAGCACCGTACTGTTCTCGAACTTGCCGTTCGCCGCGACGTCGGAGGCGATGATCGCCTTGCCGCACAGCGGTGGCAGCATCGGCATCGCCTTGCCGTCACAGGTGAAGGTCAGGCCCGGAGCCGCCGGAAGCGGCACGTCCCTGGCGGTGGTGAGCGCGGTACGCAGATCATCGGAGGTGACACCCTTGATGTCCTTGCCGATTGCTCCGAGCGCCATGACCACCTGGTAGCCGAGGTAGCCCAGACCCTGCGGGTCGTCGTCGGGCGCGTACTTGGCCATGATGCTGCGGTACAGGATGACCGACGGGTCGTCGGACGACAGGTTCACCGAAGTGAAGGCCTTGGCGCCGATCAACTTGTCCTGACCACCGATGGCATCCCAGACCGGCTTGTCCAGGCAGCTGGCGATGAGGTACTTCTTCACGTCCGGGGCCACCGACTGCAGCACCTTCATCGACGACACGCACAGGCGGGTGTCACCGAGGACGGTGACCGCGCCGGGCTTGTCCGCGAGGCCCGCGGTGATCTCCGGCGTCGGGTCGGCCGAGGCGACCGGGACGACGACCACCTTGAGCTCGACCCCGGCCTGCTTGAAGATCGGGGTGGCCATGGCCTTCACCGAGGTGGCGGCGTCGCCGCTGTCACCGATGAGGACGGTGAACTTCTTGATGCCGTCCTTGGCCGCAGTCACGGCCTGCCCGGAGAGCACTGCCAGGGTGCCACCGGAGAGCATGTACGCGCCGGGCGTCATGAATTCGGCCCGCGACACGGGCGCCTGAGCAATGTAGGGAATCTTCGCGCCGGTGACGATCGGCAGCATCACCGCGCCCTGCGAGCTCAGCGGCGTGAGGACCGCGGCCACCTTCTTCTCCACCATCTCGTTGGCACACTTGGTGGCCGACGCCGGCTCCTCGGACTGCTTGCACACGACGAGCTCGATCTTGTGGCCGCCGATGCCGCCGCCGTTCTCGTTCAGGTACTTGGCCGCCGCCTCACCCGAGGTACGCAGCATCGGCATCTGCACCGCTCCGCCCTCGGACGCGATGAATCCGATCTTGATCGGATCGCCGGTGGCCGGATTGCTCGGCAGTTCGGTGGTCTTGCCGGCGGGATTGCTCGCCGAGTCGGAGTCGTCGTCGTCGGACGAGCAGGCGGTGAGCCCGCCGAACACGAGGGCACCTGCGGCACCGACAGCGACGGACGCACGCATGACCCGCTTCAGGGAGAGTGCAGTTTTCATGTGATCCCTTCGGAATGTATTGCCGGACAGCACAGTTCGACAGTCCAGGGCGATCCACACAGCCGGGCGGGGTCTCGCCGTTCCGCGGCTGCACCCCTCGCCCCATGCCCCCGTGGAGGCGTCCCGAGCCGAACAGTAGCCGAACGCCATCACATATATGTCCGAATGACACAATCGCGACATTCTCGCTCAACCGCTCCGTCACAAACCCCACCGATAGCCCCCGGCATCGCAATAATCTCCTCGCCGGGGGCTACCGGTGGGGTTTGTGCAACCGCTATCCTCCGACCAGCCCCATCCTTGGAACAGTTCGGAGTCTTCGTACCATGTGTTCCCGCGCTCGCCTGGCCACACTGCTGGTCTCCGCCGCACTCCTGTTCGTCACCGGCGGGCCGGTTCCCACCGCCGACGCCGATCCGGCGGGAGGTGCGTCCGGACGATCCTGGACCGCGGACTACCGGTCGACGCCCAGGTATCCCAAGGTCGCGGTCCAGCGTGACGTGGCCATCCGGATGAGCGACGCAGTGGTGCTCAAGGC
The DNA here is from genome assembly GCF_937858515.1 of uncultured Gordonia sp. Classification (NCBI taxonomy): domain Bacteria; kingdom Bacillati; phylum Actinomycetota; class Actinomycetes; order Mycobacteriales; family Gordoniaceae; genus Gordonia; species uncultured Gordonia sp. Next base: position 22,017 of record NZ_CALLZT010000169.1, read on the forward strand.
CGACATCTACCGGCCGGCGGATCGGCGCGGCCACCCGATCGACACCAAGACTCCGACGCTGGTGAACCTCACCCCGTACACCAAGCTGATCTCCGCGCTCGGCGGCGTGGCCGCGGGCGACCCCATACTCTGGCCGGCCGTCGAGAAGTTCGTCGACTCGGTCAATCTGAGCGGCACCCCGATCGCCGGTGCCCAGCAGTTCCTCGGCGTCGTCAAAGGCGGCGCCATCCGGGCCCTCGGTGCCGACTACCGGCTCGTCCGGGACGGCTACACCCAGATCGTGGTCGACGTACGCGGCACCGGCTTCTCGCAGGGCACCTGGAACGTCTTCCAGCAGCGCGAGCAGCAGGACACCCTCGAAGTGATCGACTGGGCGGCGCGGCAACGCTGGTCCGACGGCAACATCGGTATGACCGGCGGCTCGTATTCGGGCATCAATCAGATCTACGCCGCCAACAAGAACCCGAAACATCTCAAAGCGATCTTCCCCGTCGTTCCGGGCGGTGACCTGGTGCATTCGATCGTCGCGCCGGGCGGCGCCGTCGGCATCGGCTTCCTGCCCGGCTGGCTCACCGCGATCAACGGCACCAAACTCATCCCGAACGTCGCGTCGATGCTCAACGGAACGTTCGACTGGACCTGGCTTAGGGACCGGGCCCGCGACCCGGGCACGTTCTACCCGCTCCTGATCGAGGCGCTGACCAACCCCAGCACCACCAGACTCTCGCCCGAGGTGGCGGCGGTGGTGAACCCGGACAGCGGTATCCGCCGCGCCTACCTCGACCATGCCGACCGAATCCGGGTGCCTACGTTCATCATCGGCGGTTGGTTCGATCTGTTCACCTACGACGAACTCGCCATGTTCAGCAAGATGCGGCTGCCCGCCGGGCAGAAGCAGCTCGTGATGAGTCCGACCTATCACGGGACCATGGGCGACACGATGGGCGGTGCCGGACAGCCACCACGCGTCGACGTGCTGCAGAAGGCATGGTTCGACAAGTGGCTCAAGGGAATCGACAACGGTATCGATCGGTTCGGGCCTGCCACCCTGTACCAGCACGGGAACGGCTGGAGCACCGCCACCGACTTTCCGCGGCCGGGGATGAGCTATCAGCGCATGTACCTGTCCGCCAAGCGCAGCGGTACCGCGCCGTCGGCCGCCCGTGACGGTTCGCTGATCCACCAGCCCGGATCGGCACGGCGACTGACCGTCGCGCCCGGGCTGAGCACACTGTGTTCGCGGGACTCCGCTCAGGCGCTGATCGGCATGACGGTTCCGTTCCCGGCATGCACCACGGACTCGCGGATCGCCGAGTCGGGGGCACTGACCTTCACCTCGGCGCCAGTCCGGAAGGCGACAGTGATCAGCGGTCCCACCAATGTGCGTCTGAATGCCGTGCACGAGGCCACTGACGGCTACTGGGTGGCCACCCTCAACGATGTGGCACCCGACGGGACGTCGACGCAGCTCACGACCGGTCAGACGGTGGCCTCCCTGGCCGCCTACGACCCGGCGCGCTCGCAGTTCGCACCCAATGGTGACGTCGTCGACCCGTACACGTATCTGTCGCTGGCCAAACGCACGAGGATCATTCCGGGCCGGCCGACGGCCGTCGACATCGGGCTGCTGGGCACCGACCTGTTGCTCAAGCCGGGCCACCGGCTGCGGATAGACGTGTACGCGATGAACATGGCCAAGGGACTTCCGTTGCGTCCCTTGCTCAACGCGTCGAAGCTGCGCCCGCAACACATTCAGCTCGACCCGTCCCGGCCGAGCTACGTGACAGTCGGCTCGTCGCAGCCACTGCCGTGACGGTTCAGCGCACCGGATCGATCAGCGCCGCCAGGCCGTCGAGGGTGCGGGCGAGCCCGAACTCCCAGGCGCGGCCGGCGTTCCAGGCGCTGCCCTGTGCCTGGCCCGCGGCGGCGCCGATGCGCACTGCCCGCCGATAGCGTTCGGGGTCGAAGGCCCGGGCAAGGATGGGCTGGTTGGCCGCCCACCAGTCGGCGTCGGACATCGCCGAATCGGTGGTGGTCCGGGCGGCGTCGTGCGCGGACCGGCAGTGCGACTGGACGAATCCGAGTAGGTAGGTGAGGGCGGCGTCGGTGTCGAGGTCCGACAGTCCGGTGCCGTCCAGAGCTTCCAGTTCGTGTTCGTACTTCGCCATCACGCCGGGCCCGAGTGGTGGTCGGCTCAGCGCGGCCACCTCGGTCAGCCACGGATGCGCGACCAGCAATCCGCGATTGTCGTCCGCCACCACCGTCAGCCGGCCGCGCCAGAGTTCCCTCCCCCACGGCCTGCGCTCCATGCGTGCGTAACAGGTGTCGACCATCAGATCGAGCAGCTCCGGTTTGCCCGGAACGTAGGTGTAGATCGACATCGCCGACACCCCGACGGTCTCGGCGACCGCGCGGACGGTAACCGCCGCCAGGCCGTGTTCGTCGGCGAGAGACAGTGCGGCATCGACGACCTGCCGGACAGTAACCGACCGCGCCGGCCCCTTACGTCGCGACGGGGCGGGTTGCTCACCCCACAGGAGCGCGAGAGTACGGCTGGGCTCGCCGGCCCCGGTGCTGTTGTCGGTCACGGGAACAATTCTGGCACGCTCCCGTTATACGATGTACATTATACAATGTATAGAGTACCCGAATCGAAGGAGCCGCCGTGCAGATCACCGCATCAGCCATTTCCGTCAACGTCGCCGACGTGCAGGCATCGTCCGAATGGGCCCGCAAATACCTGGGTTTCGACGCGGCCATGTCCGCGGACGGCTTCTGTTCGCTCGCCCATCCCGACGCCGGTTTCAACCTGATCTACCTGCGCACCGGCCTACCGACGTTCAAACCAGCCTCCGCGGCGGGCACCGCCACCGGGCTCCTCGTGGTGTTCACCGTCGAGGACATCGACGGTGACTACATGCGCCTGCGCGATGCGGGTGTCGAGATCGTCACCCCGATCGAGACCGAGCCGTGGGGCGAACGCTACTTCCAGATGGCCGACCCCAACGGAGTCATCTACCAACTCGTCCAATGGGTCGAGCCCCCCGACCCCACCCTCTGACGGGACCATCGGAAACTCCGCATATTGTCGCGCCGAGCGACACAAGGCGCGGAATCTGCGACGGCCGGCCGCGCGGCAGCAAGATCTGAGTGATTGGGTTCACAATTTGTTGGTGTTGTCGGTCACAAATTCGTTTTCATTTCTCATGTTTGATTGTTCACCAATACATGGAATATGCAGGAGATTTACCTAGAATCCACCGAGTTACCCGCCTGTTATCGGATCACCGCAGGTCACAAATGCGGCGTGACCCGAACGTTATTAACCGCTAATGTCGTCACCGGTCCGAGAATCGCACCGCCCAACACGGGGCGGACGACAGGAGGAAACAATGACCACCAGCATGAAGAAGTTCGCAGCCCGCGCCGGAATCATCGGCGCCCTGGCCGCGGTTCCCTTCGGTCTGGCGACTGCTACCGCATCTGCCTACGGCCACAACTGGGACGCTGTGGCCGCGTGCGAGAGCGGCGGCAACTGGGGAATCAACACCGGCAACGGCTACTACGGCGGCCTGCAGTTCTCGCAATCCACCTGGGAGGCCTACGGCGGCTCCGGCAGCCCGCACTACGCCTCGCGTGAAGAGCAGATCCGCGTCGCCGAGAACACCCTGGCCGGCCAGGGCCCCGGCGCATGGCCGGTGTGCGGCGCCTACCTGTAGGCACGCCGCACCCAGGTCGCCGCGGCCGCACCCGCACTGCCCCCCGAACGGACATCCGGCCGGGGGCGGTCAGCGGACCGAACCCGGTGACCTCGCAACCACATACGATGGGCAGTCCCTGATCAGGGGCTGCCCATCGGTGCGTTTCGAGACTGCGGGTCAGTGCGACCACCCAGCGGCGACTACCCTCCTGCGACTACTCGGGAGCGGGTTCCCCGAACACCTCGTAGCCGCCTTCGGCGTAGCGGCTGCGGACGGCCTTCTTGTCGAACTTGCCCACCGAGGTCTTGGGGATCTCGGTGACGAACGACCAGCGTTCGGGAATCTGCCAGCGCGGCACCAGATCCGCCAGGAATGCCTTGTGCGCCTCGATGTCGGCGTCGGCCTCGCTCGCTACGACGGCCAGCACGAAGGGCCGCTCATCCCATTTCGCGTCCGGCACGCCGATCACCGTGGCCTCCAGGACCACCGGATTGCTCATCACCGCGTTCTCCAGTTCCACCGAACTGATCCACTCGCCACCGGTCTTGATGATGTCCTTGGTGCGGTCGACGATCCTCATGTAGCCGTCCGGGCTGATGGTGGCCACGTCACCGGTCCGCAGCCAGCCGTCGTGGAACTTGTCCGGTGCGCTCACATTGCCGTCGGGCTGGTAGTAGGCACCGGTGATCCACGGTCCCGACACCTCCAGCTCACCTGAAGTCTCACCGTCCCAGGGCAGTTCGTTGCCCTCGTCATCGACGATGCGGCCGGCGACCAGTGGCGGGAAACGGCCCTGCGTGACGCGGTAGGCGAAGGCCTCCTCGGGGTCGTCGATGCCGGCCGGCGGGCGGGCGATGCTGCCCAGCGGTGAGGTCTCGGTCATACCCCAGGCATGCGTGATCGGTGCGTTGAATTCGTCGAAGGCCCGGATCATGGTGTGCGGTACCGCCGCACCGCCGACGATCACCTCCCGCAGATGCGAGATGTCCTGCGGCGCGGCATGCAGCCGGGCCGCCACGCCCTGCCAGATGGTGGGCACCGCCGCGGCCAGCGTCGGCCGGCCTTCGGCCATCATCGCCAGCAGCGGCTCGGGCTGCAGGAACCGGTCGGGCATGATCATTGTCGCCCCGCACATCATCACCGCGTACGGCAGCCCCCAGCTCATCACGTGGAACATCGGCACGATGGCCAGCATCGAGTCACGGTTCGACAACCCCACGCCGGTGGTCGACGTGGCGGTCAGCGAATGCAGGTAGATGCTGCGGTGGGAGTAGACGACGCCCTTCGGGTCACCGGTGGTGCCCGAGGTGTAGCAGAGCACGGCGGCCGAACGCTCGTCGATGTCGCCGGGCCAGTTGTAGGTGGTGGGCTGTCCGGCGATGAACTCGTCGTAGGCGTGCACGGTGACCCAATCCGGTGCGGTGAACGATTCGACCGGACCGTTGACGACGATCACGTGCCGCACCCCGGGCGCCTGCGCGACGTACGCCGACAGCATCGGCGCCACCGAGGCGTCGACCAGGATCACCTTGTCGTCGGCGTGGTTGAGGATGAACACCGCCTGCTCGGGCGAGAGCCGCAGGTTGAGGGTATGCAGCACGGCCCCCATCGACGGGACGGCGGCGTAGACCACCTGGTGTTCGTTGTTGTTCCACATGAAGGTGGCCACCCGGTCGCCGCGACCGACGCCGAGTCCGTCGAGGGCGTGCGCCAGCTGGGCGGCCTGCTCACCGATCTCGGCGAAGGAGATGTCGCGGAAAGCCGAACCCGTCCACGTTCGGACCCGCCCCTCGGGGAACGATTTTCGGCTGTACTCGACGAGGGTCGCGAGGGAGAGATTTCCGCCCTGCATCGTGGACTGGATCATGTTCCGGGTCTCCTTAGCGGGTTGTTCACCGTGTGGCGGGCAGATGGGCGACGACTCCCCCGGCCGCATGCGCCACGCGTGACTGGCATGCCTAGACTGTGACTGATACCACAGCATTGAAAACCATACCGTCGCCGCACATGCAGCATTTCGGCAATATGAGGCGCGATCGGCCGACCAGGGGTTCGGCCGAACTCCGCGGTACGGTTCAATGACCCGGCAACGCCCCGGGCGGCGCCTCGCGCACCGTACGGGCTCAGCGAAAGGCGATGACCGTGCCGTCCCTGCGCGATCTCTACGATGCCGCCGAAAAGCGGCTCACCCCCACCATCGAGGCGGTGGTGCACTCCGAGGAATTCGCCACCACCACCGCCATCATCGGCATGGTCCGCCGTGAGGCGAGCAAACGCATCGAGGACGCCAATGCCGCGCTCTGGCATCTGGTGAACATCCCGGCAGGCTCCGACGTCCGCAAGCTGCGCCGTCAGATCGGCGAACTCGACTACGAGGTCCGTCAGCTGCGTCTGGAACTGGGCGAACAGGCCCATCACGTCGATCGATCCCACAGCGATGAGGAATCCCGGGACCGCAAGGAGAACCAGTAGTGGACATTCCCAACCCCCTGGGCGCCGTCGACCGGATCCGCAAGGAGGTCGAACGCAACTCGCTGCGCGCCCGCAACGGAATCAAGATGGTGGCCGGCGTCGGCAAACCCAAGGTCGGGGCCACGCCCCGGGATGTGGTGTGGCGCAACGGCCGTGCCCGGCTGTATCGCTATCGCAACGACGACGTACGGTATCGCCCACCGCTGCTGATCGTGTTCAGCCTGGTGAGCAAGGCCTACATCCTGGACCTGTCGCCGGGCAACAGTTTCATCGAGCACCTGCTCGGCGCGGGCCTCGACGTCTACCTGCTCGACTGGGGCGTGCCGGACGAGCGCGACGCCCGCAACAATCTGGAGTACTACGCCGACGGCGCCATCCCCGCCGCCATCGAGGCGACCTGCCGCACCTCGCACTGCGACGAGGTGAACATCCTCGGCTACTGCTTCGGAGGCAACCTCACCCTGCTGCACGGCGCGCACCATCCCGATGCCCCGATCCGCAGCCACACCGTCGTGGCCTGCCCCGTCGACTACGACAAGATGCCGATGGGCCACTCATTCCGGCAGGTGGGCACCGACGTCGAGGATCTGATCGGCGACGACGGCAATATCGCCGGCAGCGTCATCTACAACTCGTTCCGCACGTTGCGCCCGGTCGGTGAGGTGACCGGCTACGTCGACCTGCTGGACCGGATGTGGAACGACGACTACGTGGCGGCCTACCAGGCGATGAACGGCTGGAGCACCGACCACATCCCGCTGCCCGGCGCGACCGCCCGCCAGATGTTCCACATGCTCATGGACGACAATGCCTTCATGAACGACACGGTGACCCTGGGCGGCGACCGGATCAGCCTGCGCGACATCACCGTTCCGTTCCTGTCGGTCCTGGGCGAGAAGGACCACATCGTCCCCCTCGACGTGGCTTCGCCGGTCAACGACCTGGTCGGCTCGACCGATTCGGAACAACTAAGGCTCAAGGGCGGGCATATCGGCCTCGTCGTCGGACGGACCGCGGCCAAGACCACCATCCCCACCATCATCGAATTTCTCAAGAAGCAGAGCGAGGTGCGCGCGTGAGCGACCCGGACATCACCATCACCAACATCACCGCCGGCGACATCGCCGAATTCCGCACCCTGCTGGGCAAACTCGGCGACGGCGACATCACCGCGATCCGGGTGCTCGTCGACGACACCGACTACATCGCGCGCCTGGCCGACAATCCGGAACTGCGCTGGATCGCCCGCGACACGGCGGGAACCATCGTCGGCTACGCCACCGTCAACCGGCTGCCGGGCTGGTCCGACCACGTCGGCGAGCTGCGGCTGGTCGTCGACCCGGATGTGCGCGGCAGCGGCCTGGGCCGCAAGCTCGTCCAGCACTCCCTGCGGGCGGCGGTCGATGCCGGGCTGCGCAAGGTGGTGGTGGAATTGACCACCGAATCCGACGCGGTCGTCGAACTGTTCACCGACCTCGGGTTCACCGGTGAGGCCCTGCTGCGCGACCACATCCGCGACCACAACGGCGCACTGCACGACATCCTCATGCTGGCGCACCACGTGGACACCAACTGGGAGAACCTCGAGACCGTCGGCATCGTCGACGCCCTGGCCTGAGACGGGTCCGGCTAGCCGTTCTGCCCGACGTGACCGGCCGGATCCGGCGAGTACATCTTCAGGTAGGCGACCACCCAGCCACGCTGCGCGGCCAGAATGCGTTCTGCGGCGGCGTAGTTCGCCTCCACCGCCGAGATGAGCGGCGGGGTGATGGCCGAGTACGCGTCGTCGGCGGCGGCGACCAGCCGGGTTCCGCCGGGCACCGACGACACCGCCGAACGGACGTTGACGGCCGCGACCGGCAGCACGAACCCGGAGTAGTCGATCGCATCGGCCCATTTGTCGCTGACACAGCCGATTCCGGCGGACCAGGCCCGGGCGTACTGATCGGCCAGGCGTCGATATGCATTCCACACGCCCATCAAACTAACGAAAGGATCGTGAGGTGGCCACGATGACCCCCGCACCCGAGCTTTCCGGTCTCCTGCGGCAACTACGCAGTTCGGCGGTCCTGGCCCGGGCGAACACCCGGCTGTTCGAGCGTCCCGACCGGCTGCCGCGGGCGATGCTCGCGGCCCTGCCCTACGGCACCGGTCTGCTCGCCGGACTGGCGGCGTCGGCGGCACGGTATCCCGAGGTGGTCGCGGTGACCGGACCCGGCGAGCGGATGACCTACGGGCAGATGTGGACACAGACCGATGCGCTGGCCGCCGGGCTGCGTGCGCACGGACTCTCCGAGGACACCACAGTCGGTGTGCTGTGCCGCAATTCGCCGATGTTCGTGCGCGCGCTGATCGCGTCGGCGAAACTCGGCGCGACCGTCGTGCTGCTCAACACCGCGATGAGCGGCCCACAGCTCGACGATGTGGTCGCGGCCGAATCGATCACGGCGGTGCTCGGTGATACCGACCTCGTCGGGCTGCTGTCGTCGCGGCCGGACGTCGAATGCTTCGACGGAGAGCGGCTGCGGGGACTGATCGGCGCCCTGCACACCCGCCGTCTGGCCCCGCCGCAGCGCGAATCGAAACTGGTGATCCTCACGTCCGGCACCACCGGAACCCCCAAGGGTGCGGCTCGCTCGTCGGGGGCCAACGCACTCGACGCGGCTGCGTCGGTACTTTCGTCGATCCCGTTCCGGCTGCGTGACACCCTCGTCATCCCGGCCCCGTTCTTCCATGCGTGGGGTCTCAACGGGCTGCTGCTGGGATTGGGAATGTCGGCGACCATCGTGACCACTCCCGCGTTCTCCGCGTCGGACACCATCACCCAGCTCGATCGCTTTCAGGCTGACGGCCTGATCGTGGTGCCCACCATGCTGCGACGCATCTGCGATCTCGACCCCGCGACGCTGGCCCGGTTCAATACCGGTTCACTGCGGTTCATCGCCTCCAGCGGCTCGGCCATCGCGCCGGGGCTGGTCACCGAAACCCTCGACCGGTTCGGCCCCGTGCTCTACAACATCTACGGTTCCACCGAGGTCGCGCTGGCCACCATCGCCGGCCCCGCGGATCTGCGACGGCACCCGACGACCGCCGGGCGTCGCGTCACCGGAGTCGGCATCGCGATCCTCGACGACGCCGGCAATCCGGTTCCCGACGGCACCGTCGGGCGGGTGTTCGTCGCCAACTCCTTCCGCTTCGACGGCTACACCAACGGCGCCACCAAGGAGTCGGCGGGCGGCGGGTTGTCGTCGGGCGACAAGGGCTATTTCGACGCCGACGGGCGGCTGTTCATCGTGGGCCGCGAGGACGACATGATCGTCTCGGGCGGCGAGAACGTGTACCCGCTGGAGGTGGAGAATCTGCTCAACGGTGATGGGCGGATCGTCGAAGCCGCGGTCGTGGGCGTCGACGACGAACGGTTCGGTCAGGTCCTCAAGGCCGTGATCGTCGTCGCCGACGGGGAGATACTCACTGAGGACGACGTCAAGAAGCTGGTGACCGGCAGACTCGCCCGTTTCAAAGTCCCCAAGATCATCGAGTTCACCGATGCCCTGCCCCGCACCGCAACAGGAAAACTATTGCGGCGCAAGATGATCTGATGTCCACACCAATTCACTCAGAACAGACGGTCACCATGCCCACTTCACTCACCGATTCCGCGACCCAGACGTTCGGCAAGGTGCTCTCGCCGCTGGCCACCAATCAGCTGATCGGCACGCTGACCGAGATCGGGATCCGCAACGAGGCCCGCACCCGGGCGCTGGCCGAACTGTGGCTGCGGCCGGCCGAGAAGCTGACCGGTATCGAACGCCAGTCGACCCGGTGGCGCCGCAAAGAACGTGCCGCCGTGGCAGATGCGCATCAGCTGCGGCCGGGCGTCGCACGCCCGAAGGTCCACTGGCACGTCGGCGGATCCGAAACCGCGCCCGCGCTGCTGTTGATCAACGGCTGGACCGCCAACGGCGTCACCTGGCCGTCGGCGTGGCTGGCCGACCTGGAATCTCGCTACCGCGTCATCCGTATCGACAACCGCGGCACCGGATGGTCGCGTACCGCCCCCGCCCCGTTCACCGTCGCCGACATGGCGGACGACGCCTACGATGTCCTCACCGCCTGCGGGATCAACCGGGCGTCGGTGATCGGGTTGTCGATGGGCGGAATGATCAGCCAGGAGTTGGCGATCCGGCATCCTGAGGTCGTCGACGAACTGATCCTGTGCGGCACCCGACCACCGACCCCAGACCACATCCTGCCCGATCTGTCGGTGATGACCTCGCTGCTCGACTCGCCCGGCAAGGGCGAGGATATCGGCAAGTTCCTCGCCGACACCTGGGGACCCATCACCGGACCCGGTTTCGCCGAAGCCCATCCCGAGGTGATCGAGGAGTTGGTCGGCCAGATCATGGCCCGGCTCACGCCGCGCGGCGGCATGATGGCCCAGGCCCGCGCCCTATGGTGCTGGCACGGCGCAGACCGGCTGGCCCGGATCAAGGCCCCCACCACCGTCATTCACGGCAACCGCGATCCGCTGATGCCCGTCGGCAACGGGATGCGGCTGGCCCGGCTGATCCCCGGCGCCCGCTACGTCGAGCTAGCCGGGGTCGGGCATCTGGTGCCGCAGGAGGCCGGGGCCGAGATCACCGCAGCGATGGTGCCCCGGACATAGAATCGGCGCGTCACAAACCCCACCGCTCAGCGCCGGCGAGGAGACTATTGCGATGCCGGGGGCTATTGGTGGGGTTTGTGACGGCAGTGTCAGAGCATGGGTGGGATACGGGCGTCGATCAGGTGCGGACCCGGCTCGGCCAGCGCGGCACTGAACTGTTCGGCGAGTTCCTCGCAGGTGGTGGCGACGGTGGACGGTACGCCGAATCCGGCGGCGATCTTCGAGAAGTCCATGTCCGGGTTGGCCAGGTCGAGCAGCTGACGCGCCTTGGGTCCGCCCTGGCCCGCACCGGTGCGCATCAGTTCCAGCCGCAGGATCGCGTAGGCGTGGTTGTTGATGAGCACGACGGTGACGTTCAGGTTCTCCCGGGCCATCGTCCACAACGCCGAAATCGTATATGCGGCACTACCATCGGCCTGCAGGGCGATCACCGGGCGGTCGGGGGCGGCGACTGCGGCGCCCGTCGAGACCGGTAGTCCCTGTCCGATCGCGCCACCGGTCAGCGTCAGCACATCGTGGCGTGGGCAGCCGGCGGTGGCGGCAGGCAGCATCAGCCCCGAGGTGTTGCTCTCGTCGGAGATGATGGCGTTCTCCGGCAGCAGGGCGGCGATCACCTGCACCCAGTTCTGGACGGTGAGATCACCGGTCGGCAGTTCCGTGGTGGTGGCCGGGGCCGGTCGCGGTTCGGTGCCGGGGGCCACCGCATCGGCAAGCTGTTCCAGGGCTGCCACGACGTCGGTGCCCAGGCTCGCCAAAGTGTGCACCTGGGTGCCCTCGGGTACCAGGCTGCTGGGTTTGCCAGGGTAGGCGAAGAACGAGACGGGAGCACCGGTTCCGGCGACGATCAGGTGTTTGACACCGTCGAGCTGCGCCATCGCCGCCTCGGCCAGGTAGCCCAGGCGATCCATCGCGGGGATTCCGGCACCACGGGTGTGCCGGGTCGGGAAGGTCTCGACGAGCGGGACCGCGCCGGTCGCGGCGGCGATCCGGTCGGCCGCGTTCTGCCCGGCCTCACCGGTGGCCGGACCGCCGATCAGGATGACGGTGCGTTCGCCACTGCGCAGGATTTCGGCGATCTCGGCGACGACCGCGTCGTCCGGGGCCGTCGCCGGTTCGGGCTCGGCCGGACGGGCCAGTTCCCCGCCCTCACTCCACGAGATGTCGGCAGGCAGGATCAGCGTGGCCACCTGTGCGGGACTGGCCTGGGCGGCCGCGACCGCGGCGGCAGCGTCGGCGCCGATGGTCTCGCCCGATTCGATGCGCCGGACCCAGCCATGCGTCCATTCCGCGAGCGGTTCGATGTCCGATTCCAGCGGGGCGTCGTACTTCTTGTGATAGGTGGCGTGATCACCGACGACATTGACCAGCGGGACGTGCGCGCGGCGCGCATTGTGCAGGTTGGCCAACCCGTTACCCATGCCGGGGCCCAGATGCAGCAGGGTGGCCGCCGGAGTGCCCGCGATGCGCCCGTAGCCGTCGGCGGCGCCGGTCACCACTCCCTCGAAAAGGCAGAGCACGCCGTGCATTTCGGGGACGTCGTCGAGTGCGGCGACGAAATGCATTTCGGACGTACCGGGGTTGGCGAAACATACCTGCACGCCCGCATCGCGCAGGGTGGAGATGAGGGCCTGAGCGCCAGTGGTCATCTGCGGTTTCCTTACTTGTCATCCGAATTAGTAAGCAGTACACCGGGATTGAGAATCCCTGCCGGGTCGAAGGCCGCCTTGATGCGGCGCATCAGGGCGATCTTGGCGGGGTCTTCCAACTCCGCGAAATGACTGGCTTTGACGCGGCCGAGACCGTGCTCACCGGCGATGGCCCCGCCGAGTTCCATCGCGGTGGCGAAGATCTGGTGCAACAGCCCGTGCCGGGTGTCGTCGTCCGGGCAGAACACCGCCAGGTGCACGTTCCCGTCGCCGGCATGTCCGCACCCGATGACGCCCGCGTTCACCTCGGTGGCCAATTGCCTTGCCTTGTTGAGGAATTCGTGCATCTGGGCACGGGGCACCACGGTGTCGATGACGTCGTCGGCGCCGGCGGACTTGCCCATCCAGAAGGCCCGTTCGCGTGCCTCGATGAGTGAATGGGCCGAATGTCCTTCCAGCACATACAGGTCCATGGCACCCAACGACTCGGCGAGTTCGCCCAGCAGTTCCACGTCGCCGTCGAGGCGGTCGTGGTCGCGGTTCTCCAGGCCGATCACCAGGTATGCCTGCGCCGTCTGCTCGATGTCGGCGGGGATGCCCAGGGTCAGGCCCTGCGCGTGGGCGATGGCGGCGAGGGTGAGACTGTCGATGTATTCGAGGATGTTGGGATCGACCCCGGTACGCAGCACCGCGGGCACTGCGTGGGTGATGGCCTCCAGGTCGGCGAACGGCACCAGCAGCGTGGCCGAATGCGCCAGGCGCGGATACAGTTTCAGCGTCACCTCGGTGACCAGCCCGAGAGTGCCTTCAGAGCCGATGATGAGCTGGGTGAGGTCGTAGCCGCTGGAGATCTTGGTGATCTTGCCGCCGGCCCGGATCAGTTCGCCGGTGCCGAGCGCGGCCTGCACACCGAGCACATTGTGGCGGGTCACCCCGTATTTCACCGCGCGCATACCACCTGCGTTGGTGGCCACGTTGCCGCCGAGGCTCGCCGACAGTTCGCCGGGGAATACCTGGTACACCAGCCCGTGTTCGGCGGTCACCGTATCCAGATCCGCCAGAGTCACGCCGGGCTGGACGACGGCCACCTGGTTGCCCGTATCGATCTCCAGGGTCGACGCCATCTTCTCGAAGGAGATGAGCAGTCCGTCGGCGTGGGGGCGGGCGGCTCCCGACAGGCCCGTGCCGGAACCGCGTGCGGTGACCGGGATCCCGGCCGCCGACGCCGCCGCCAGCAATTCAGCCACCTGCTCGGCGGTCTGCGGCCTGGCCACGTACCGCGGCGTCACCGGCTCCCCGACCAGCGCCTCGTCGTGGGCGTAGTCGGGGCCGATCGCGTCACCGGTCAGCAGATCGTGTTCACCGACAATGTTGCTGAATTCACCGGCCGCACCGGTGGCGTCGTCGCCCATGGGAAGCCAAGCTACTCCCCCGGCGCCGATGGCGGACGCAGTCTGCTGAATCTGGGTTCAAGTCATCGTTGCGCGCGCGGCCACCTGGTCGCGGGAGCCCTCGGTCGAGGCGACCTTGACCACCGGCACGTTACTGAGGATGTGTCTTGACTCACATCCGGCCGCCTATTATTGTCGCGTATACAAACTTGTGCGGCATACAAAGTTGACGCCATCGGCGATGAAGGAGTGCCCGTGCCCCAGGCCCAGCGAGCCGCGGCCCAGCGTGCGGTGCGCAGCAGCGGAAAGCAGACACGCCTGGCGCTGCTCCGGGCTGCCGACGAGGTGTTCCGCGAGCACGGTGAGCGGGCCTCGGTCGCCCAGATCTGCGAGCGCGCCCAGACCTTCCCCAACCAGGTCACCTACTACTTCGGCTCCAAGGAGCAATTGTTCGTCGAGGTCGCCTGCGCGGCCGTGCTGCGCGCCGGGCGGCATACCGAGGAAGCCGCAGCCGACGCCACTACTTTGGGCGAATACGCCGGCACACTGGTGCGCACCCTGCTCGGCCCCGAACGCGACGGCGTGCAGCTGTTCACCACCGCGATGGTGCTGGTGTCCCGGCGGCAGGACCTGCGCTCATTCACCGGCGACACACTGCGCCTGCTGCATGAGCGGGGTGAGGCCGCCCTGCATCGCACTCTGACCCGGACCGGATGGCAACTGCGCACCTCCATCGAGGTGGAGGCGAAGGCGTTCTGGTCCGCAATTTTCGGTGTCGCCGTACAGATGTCGGCGATCGCCCCGGACGTCGGCTATTCACTCGCCGACTCGGTTGCGGTGGTGTTCGCCCACCTCGGCATCCCCGACACCATGCTCGACCTGCCGCTCAGCTCGTGACCCAGCCCCAGTAATCACCGATCCCCAGGGAGGTCCGACGATGGACATGCTCTCCGCCTTCGACAGCGCCGCAACGAAATTCCCGGCCAAACCGGCCCTGATCAGCTGTGGCACCGGCCCCGACGACACGGCGATCAGTTACGCCGAGCTCGCCGAGTCCAGCCGCCGCGCGGCCACCGTGCTCGCCGGCCGTGGTATCGGACCGGGTGATCGGGTAGCGTTGATGTGCTACAACACAACAGGTTTCGTGGTGGCGATGCTCGGCACGTGGCGCCTGGGCGCCACCGTCGTGCCGGTCAACCACAAACTCGCACCACCCGAGGTCCGGTACATCCTCGATCATTCCGGGGCGTCGGCGATCGTCATCGACGGCAGCCTGCACGCGGTACTGGACGGCGCCGGGATCACTACGCTCGCCACCGACACCGCAGTCGACGGTGTCGCCGACTTCGACGCCGAAGTCGCTTCGGCAGCACCGATCCCGGTGTCGACAGAGCGTCTGCCCGAGGACACGATCGCCGAGATCCTGTACACCTCCGGCACCACCGGACGCCCCAAGGGCTGTGTGCACACCCAGCGCACAGTGACCCTGACCGCGATGACCACCGTCATCGGCCTGTCGATCACCCGTGAGGACCGGCTGCTGCTGACCGTGCCGATCTGGCATGCCTCCCCGCTGAACAACTGGCTGCTGGGCACGCTCTACGCGGGCGGCACCGTGGTCCTGGTCCGCGAGCACAAACCCATCGACTTCCTGTCGGCTGCGCAAAAGCACCGCACCACACTGTGTTTCGGTCCGCCGATCGTGTTCACCTCGGCGCTGGCCGTACCGGATTTCGCCGACTACGACCTGTCCGCGACGCGGGTATGGATGTACGGCGGCGGTCCTATCGGTGCCGACATGTCCCGGCGGCTCGCCGAGAACTTCCACAGCGACAACTTCTTCCAGGTCTACGGCATGACCGAGACCGGCCCCGTCGGCACCGTGCTGTACCCGGAGGAGCAGATCAGCAAGGCCGGTTCGATCGGCCGGGTGGCACTGCCCGGTGCTGATATGAAGGTCATCACCGACGCCGGTGTCGAAGCGAAAGCCGGTGATGTGGGCGAGATCTGGATCCGCACCGAGTCGACGATGACCGGCTACCTGGACAATCCGGAGGCCACCGCCGCCGCGCTCGATGCCGACGGCTGGTATCACACGGGGGATCTGGCCCGCGTCGACGACGACGGCTACCTGTTCATCGTCGACCGCAGCAAAGACATGATCGTCACCGGCGGTGAGAATGTGTACTCCAAGGAGGTCGAGGACGCGCTCACCGCACACCCGGCGATCGTGGAGGCAGCCGTCCTGGGACGACCACACCCGGAATGGGGACACACCGTCGTCGCGCACATCGTCCGTTCCGACGGCGGCGACGAGCTTCCCGAGGAGCTCAAGGAGTTCCTGCTCGGACGGCTGGCCCGTTACAAGGTGCCCCGCGAGTTCCATGTGACCGGTGAACTGCCGCACACCCCGACCGGGAAGGTGCAGAAGCACCTGATCGTCACGCCCGATCCGGCGTGACCCGATTCCCTACTCGTATCCGAAAGCCTCTGCCAAAGAAAGGTTCTCGATGACCTCGACCACTCCAGTGACCCATCCGCGGCCACATGTCACCCATGAGGTGTTCAACCAGTCCACACCGCGTGTCGACGTGAACGAGTACGAACTCAATCATGTTCTCGCCGAGGCGGTTGCCCGACACGACGCCGGCTGGGCCGACGACGAACTGCGGCAGGTCGGCGCGCTGGTCGGGTCGGCGCAGTTCCAGCACGACGCGGCGGTCGCCAACACCCTGACGCCCGAATTGCACACCTTCGACCGGTGGGGGCACCGGATCGATGAAGTGGAGTATCACCCGTCGTATCACCGGATCATCTCGGCGGCCGTCGCCCACGGTGCGCACACCCGATGCTGGGAGGACCCGCAGCCCGGCTCGCATGTGGCGCGCGCAGCGATCTTCCTGCTGTTCGGGCAGATCGAACCCGGACACGCCTGCCCGGTGTCGATGACCCACGCGGTGATCCCGTCGCTGGAACTGCAACCGGACGTCGCTGCACTGTGGGTTCCGAAGGCGTTGTCCCGCAACTACTCCCCCGAGCTGAGCGCGGACAAGGATTCGGCGATCTTCGGGATGTCGATGACCGAGAAGCAGGGCGGATCGGATGTCCGCGCCAACACCACCGTCGCCCGGCCCGTCGGTGCGGGTGGTCCGGGCGCCGACTATCTGCTTACCGGCCACAAATGGTTCTGCTCGGCTCCGATGTCAGACGCGTTCCTGGTGCTCGCGCAGGCGGAAGGCCCTGGCGGCGAGGGACTCTCGTGCTTCCTGCTGCCGCGAGTGCTGCCCGACGGCACCCGCAATGTGTTCCGCATCCAGCGACTCAAGGACAAACTCGGCAACAAGTCGAACGCGTCGAGCGAGATCGAACTCGACGGCACCGTCGCGGTGATGGTCGGCGAACCCGGCCGCGGAGTGCGCACGATCATCGAGATGGTCGCCCAGACCCGCCTCGACTGTGTGCTGGGCAGTACCGCGGGAATGCGGCAGTCGGTGGCCGAGGCGCTGTGGCACGCCCGCCACCGCGCGGCTTTCGGTGCGACACTTGCCGATCAGCCGGCGATGACCGCGGTCCTGGCCGACCTGGCCCTGGAATCAGAAGCCGCCACGGTTACCGCCATGCGGCTGGCCCGCGCCCACGACGAGGACGCCGGAGACTCCGAACGCGCCTTCCGCCGCCTGGCCACCGCCGTCGCCAAATACTGGATCTGCAAACGCGGACCGCACCACGCCTACGAGGCGCTGGAATGCCTGGGCGGCAACGGATATACCGAGGCATTCCCGATGGCGATGCGCTACCGCGAGCAGCCCGTGATGGCCGTGTGGGAGGGTTCGGGCAATGTGATCGCCCTGGACGTACTGCGCGCCATGACGCGCGAACCCGAATCGGTGGCCGCGTTCGACGCCGAGGTGAACCTCGCCCGCGGCACATACCCAGTACTCGACACCCACCTGGACCGGATGCGCCGCGAACTCGCCGAACTGGCCAGGCTGGGACCCGCCGACGCCCAGCGACGCGCGCGGCGGGCCGTCGAATCGATGGCACTGGCCCTGGAAGCCTCACTACTGGTGCGCTTCTCACCCGCCGCGGTGGCCGACGCCTTCGTCGCCGCCCGCCTCGGCGACGACCGCGGCTTCGAATACGGCACGCTCCCGGTGGGCACCGACCTACAGGCGATCCTGGCCCGACACTGACCAATCCGACGTCGAGATTGCTGTGAGTGCCGCTTTCCGGAACCCACAGCAACCTCAACGACTCACCCGATACGAGATAGGAGCGTGGTCTTGCCAGGTCCGGCGAGATCGTCGTAATCGGTACGCCGACCCGCGATCGCCATGAGCAGACTTTCCGCGGGCCCGCTCACCACCGGGCCACGGCCTGCCGACCAGTCGATATCGGTGGCCGTCATCCGAAGACCACGAATACGCGGGTAGGCGGCGATCGGCGGTGCGACCCGAGCGAAATTCAGGCACGGAACCAAGCGCTCCGCCGGAATCGCACGAGGCAGACCGAGCGGGCGCCGGATGTCCTGATTGTGGACCAGCGCGTCGAGCAGTGCGATGCGGCTGCCGAACATTCGGGTAAGACCGCGCGGCCGAAGATTGCGTTCGAGTTCGTCGATGAGCACGGCCGACGGCACCGGCCCCCGCTCACGGAGGGCCACCGCGTTGGCGCCGGAAAGCCGCAGCCCGCCGCGCACAAAACGCCCGGCAACGGTCAGCGGCGCGGCCTCCTCATAACTGACCGCATGGGCGACGACATCACGCACCGTCCAACCATCACACAGTGACGGCCGATCCCACTGTTCCTTGGACAAGGTACGCAGGAACGACGCCCATTCACGACGCTCCTCGACGACGAGACTCGCGACGCTGAAACGAAAGGCCACCTTCATCGGGCAAGTATGCCCCCATACCGGCGTCCAGTTCCGGACACGCTGAGGTGGCAGTCGACCGCAAACCTCAGCGGATCGGCCCGATGAACGGCAGAACAGTGGTGCAGCGGGGACGTACTGCGGTTGCCGGACGCAACGCGTTGAGCACCTCGCGCACAGCGATCGGGTCAGCGGTCAGTTCGGCGTGTTCGGTGTAGTCGGTGGCACAACGATCCTGCACCACGACGTTGCGGACATTGGGACCGCGCAGCATGCCGGTGGTGTACGGCGTGGCGATCTGGTCGTACCGGGTCACGATCGTCGTGAACTTGATCGCGGGGGCGATCGCGGGATCGGGATTGATCACCCGCAGGAACGGCGAACCGACGCCCACCTGGCATGGCCCGCCGCACTTTCGCTCGATCGCCGGGATGCCCAGGATGTCGGCAAAGGCCGTCTGTACCCCGCTCATATCCGTGCCGTGCAGAGGCGAGGCGAGGGCGATGTAGTCGTCGACCTTCGGAATGCCGTCCAGGTGGTTGAGGTAGTAGAACCCGATTGCCCCGCCCATCGAATGCCCGACCAGGTCGACTTTCGACACGCCGGTGGCCGCGCGTACCCGGTCGATGAACGCGGCGATCTGACGTGCGCTCTCCTGTACCGATGTGACAGCGCCTATCGGACCGAGCCAGTCGCGGCCGTAGGTGGTGGTGAACACGCAGTAGCCCGCGTCGGCCAGGGCCGGTGACAGGGTGTTCCAGGTGATGGTGTCGTTGCTGAGTCCGTGCAGCAGGACAACAGGATTCGGATGGGCGGCGTCGGGGCGGCATTTCCAGTCGTTGGCGCCCGGCGGCGGCCCCGGTGCGGTCAATTGCGCCGCCAATCCGTCGAGATAGCTGTACGACGGTTGCGCGGCCGCGCCGCCCGCACCGGTCATGCCGAGGCCGCAGACCGCGGCGACGGCCGCGACAACGGACCAGCATCTGATCCTCGTGAGTCTCTTCATGATCGGTACCTCCCCCTTGCCACGGTCGACGGCCGACCGATGGTCACACGCTAGCGTGGTCGCCCGATGTGTCGACGAGTAGGTCCCAGGACGCCGAGTGTGCGGTTGATCCCGATTTCCGGGATCAACCGCACACTCGACCGATCACCCGCGGCGGCAGGCTAGTCGGACGCGACGAGCCGCTCGGTGTAGATGCCGAGGCGCAAACCCTGATGCCTGGCGGCGGCCAGGACGGCCTCGTCGGGCAGTCCGTTGCCTGCGGTGTGCGCGACACCGTAGGGCGCCTGGCCACCGCCGGGGGTGTCGGGCTGGGTGTAGCCGGGTGCCACCACGATGGACCCCCAGTGGAACATCGTCTGGTACAGCGAGAGGATCGTCGCCTCGGCGCCCCCGTGCAGGGTGCCCGTGCTGGTGAACGCTGTCGCGGTCCGGTTCGGCAACTCACCGGCCATCCACAGCGGACCCGTGCTGTCGAGGAACTGTTTGAGTTGCGCACTGACGTTGCCGAACCGGGTCGGGGTGCCGAACGCGAGGCCGTCGGCCCACCGCAGGTCGTCGTTGGTGGCGACGGGTACGTCGGCGGTCGCGTCGACGTGGGCACGCCACTCGGGCCGGGAATCGATTGCTGCCGCGGGTGCGGTTTCCGCCACGCGCAGTAGCCTGACCTCGGCGCCGGCGTCGGCGGCTCCTTCGGCGACAGCCTGGGCGAGCCGGTACACGTTGCCGGTCGCGGAGTAGTAGATGACGGCGATATTGCTCATCGGGTCGACGTTCCTTCTCTCGTAGAGTGGGGGCCGATTGCCCCTTCGACAACCAGACCCGCGGGGGCAGGAAAACGTGACGTCACGTTCGGCGGGCGGCCCGGGTCTAGGAGATGTGGAGATGTACGACGACATCGCGGCGGAGTTCGAGCAGCACCGGCCGAAGATGAATGCCGTCGCCCGGCGGCTGCTCACCTCGGACGCGGATGCCGACGACGCCGTGCAGGAGGCGTGGGTACGGCTCCAGCGCACCGACCGAGCGTCGATCGACAACCTTGAAGCATGGCTGATGACGACGGTCGGGCGGATCGGGCTCAATCTGCTGCGGTCCCGCTCGACCCGCCGCGAGATGCCCCTGGATCAGATCGCCGAATCGAATGATCCTCTGCATCAGCCGGATCCGGCCATCGACGTACTGCTGGCAGAAACCGTCGGCTCGGCGCTGCAGATCGTCATCGACACGATGACGCCGGCCGAACGGGTCGCCTACCTGCTCCACGACGCCTTCGGATTCCCCTATTCCGAGATCGGCAGGGTGCTCAATCGGACGCCGGAGGCCGCCCGGGCACTCGCCAGTCGTGGCCGTGGACGCATTCGGCACACTGATCCCGGCCACATCGAATCGGCGATGCCGGCCACCGAACAGAGCGTTGTCGACGCCTTCCTCACCGCGGCGAAAGGCGGCGACGTCGCCGCCCTCGTGGACCTGCTCGACCCGCAGATCGTCGAAAGAATCGCGATCGCCGGTCAACCGGTTGTCGAGATCCGGGGTGCCGAATCCGTCGCCGGCCGGGCCCGGGAATTCTCGTCCAACTACACCGACGCACGATCCGCACTCATCAATGGGTGGCCCGGCTGGATCGCCTACCGTGATGGCGCCGTCTACAGCGTCGGCGCGCTCGCCATCAGCGACGGCCGGATCGTCCGCATGGACGTCGTCCTCGACCCCGCGCGGCTGACCGATTTCCGCATCGCCGCGCCATCATGACCTTGACAAGCTATCACCGATAGGCAAATATACCTATCAGTGATAGTCTCTAACACTATCAGCGATAGTGAAGGTGTAGTCGTGGTGACAGTCAGCAAGGTCCAGCAGCGGCGGGAGGCCAAGGTCGCGCTCATCGTCGAAGCGGCCTGGGATCTCGCGCGACGAGACGGCATCACGCAGGTCTCGATGCGGGACCTGGCCAAGGCCGTCGGTATGCGGCAGCCGTCGCTCTATGCGTACTTCGACTCCAAGAACGCCCTTTACGACGACATGTTCGCCGACGGCAACCGGCAGTTGGTCGCGGTGCTGTCCGCCCTGGAGTTGCCGGCCGACCCACGGGCCGCACTCAAGACCGCACTGAAGGCATTCGCCGACTTCGCAGTGTCCGACGCGGCCCGGTACTCGTTGCTCTTCACGCGGGTCATTCCCGGATTCGAGCCGAGTGCCCCGTCGTATGCGATCGCGCAGGACGTCCTGAGCAGGATGGTCGCAATCATGTCCGCGGCGGGCGTCACCGACCCCGGCGACGTCGACTGCCTCGTCGCCATGACCGCCGGCCTCATCGACGCCCAACTGTCCAATGATCCGGGCGGAACCCGCTGGCTACAGCACCTCGACCGGATGACCGACCTCCTGGTCGACAACGCCATCTCCGCCACCAACACAAGGAGCACGCCATGAATGCCACCACCTCCGGAGTCACGCGGATCAACCGCTCCGAAGCCCGCACCCTCGCCTTGGCCGAGTTCGACAGGTTCGCCGACCTGACCGCCTCACTGACTCCCGACGAGTGGGCCACCGACACCGACTGCGTCGGCTGGGACGTCCGCGCGATGGTTCTGCATGTCCTGGGCTCGGCCGACGCGCAAGTATCCCCGCTGGTCTTCGCCCACCAACTGCGCCACGGCCTCCCACTCAACAAGGAGATCGACGCGCACCACTGGGTCGACGGCCTCAATGAGCTCCAGATCCGGGAACGAGCAGAACTCACCAATTCCCAAGTGGTCGAGCAGCTTCAGACGATCGGTCCACGGGCGGTCAAAGGTCGCTTCGGTACCCCCCTGCCCATGCGATACGTGCCGGTGCCGATCGGTGAACCGATCGGCTGGAAGCCGGTCAACTACCTGCTTGAGGTCGGTTTCACCCGTGACACCTGGGCCCACCGAATCGACATCCACGCAGCGATCGGCCGTCCCATGGACCTCGACCCCGACCACGACGGTCGCCTGGTCGCCGACATCGTCGGCGAGTGGGCCGACGTGCACGGCGCACCGTTCGAACTGCAGCTGACCGGACCCGCCGGCGGCACCTTCTCGCATGGCGTCGACGGCGAGCACATCGAGATCGACGCACTCGATTTCATCCGCACCCTCGCCGGCAGGCTGCCCGGCACCGGCGTTCTCGCCAATCCCCTACCCCTCTGACTCGCTCTCCACCCCCTCGAAAGGAATCGACATGACCACCACCGCAACCGATCTCAGATATCTGGCTCACCGGTTCGTCGACGACGTCATCAACGCCCGCGATCTCGACGGAGCACTCGTCGAACTGGTCGCCGAAGACTTCGTCGAACTGGTTCCGCTACCCGGGCAGGGCCCCGGCCGCGACGGTCTCGCCGGCGCCCTCACCATGATGTTCACGGCCTTCCCCGACCTGCGCTGGACGATCGATGACATGCTCGTCGAGGACGACCGCGTGCTGGGCGTCTCCACCTGGACCGGCACGCACAAGGGCGACTTCATGGGCATTCCGGCCACCGGACGCACCGTCACCGTCAGTGCCTGGACCGTCGACCGCTACCGTGACTCGATCTTCGTCGAGAGTCGAATGCTCATGGACGTCGCAGGCCTACTCACCCAACTCGGTGTCCTCCCGGCACCTGCGTCCGCATGAACCGATCGCGGGGTACTTAACGCTCGGAAAATCGTTGAGCGTGAAGGAGGTTCCTGACTGACTACCTCGCGGCTAAGGTGGCAGCACACGAAGGAGTGCATATGCGGATAGGCGTGATCGGCGCCGGCATCGGCGGTCTGACGGTTGCGGCTGGCCTGTCGAACGATGGCCACGATGTCACCGTCTTCGAGCAACGAACCGATCCGGCCGCAGCCGGGGCCGGCCTGACGCTGTTCGGCAATTCGATCGACGCATTCGACGCCATCGGCCTCGGCGATCGTGTGCGGGCCGTGAGTAGCGATGCCGTCGCGGGTATGTGCTCCGGGCAGCGGTTGCCGTCGGGTAGGTGGCTGGTCTCGATGCCGTCGGCGATGGTGCCGAGTATCCGCAGCCTTCATCGTTCCGCCCTGCACCGCACCCTCATTGACGCATTGCCCACCGGCGCACTCCATCTGGGACAGGCGGCCGAGGTGCCCTCCGACGGTTCCCCCACGATCACCGTCGACGGTGATACCGAACGGTTCGATCTGGTGGTCGCCGCCGACGGCCTCCGAAGCCGGTCGCGCCGCCTACTCGGCATCGACAGCGGCCTGCACTATTGCGGCTACACCGCGTGGCGGGGTGTCACCGAACACCCGATGTCACTCGGGGGGCCGGCGAGACGTGGGGCCCCGGCCGGGTATTCGGGATCGTGCCCCTGCCCGACAACCAAATGTATTGGTTCGCCACCGAATCCACTCCCGAGGGCGGCCACGAGGCCGACGAGAAGACGGCGGTGCTCGACCGATTCGGCACCTGGTATCCACCGATCCGCGAATGCATCGACAACACCCCGGCCGAATCGATTCTGCGGCACGACATCTACGACCTCGCCAAAATGCCGTCGACCTTCGTCCGAAACCGGACGGTCCTCCTCGGCGACGCCGCACACGCGATGACCCCGAATCTGGGCCAAGGCGCAGGCCAGGCCATCGAGGACGCCGCCACGCTGGTACTGCTCCTGCGCTCCGGCGACATCACCGCCGCACTCGCCCGCCACGACAGGATCCGCCGCGCCCGGACGCGCACACTGTGGCGGCAATCGAGGTTGATGGGGAAGGCCGCGCAGGCGGCGAACTCGGTCGCCGTGCACCTGCGCAACTCCCTCCTACGCGCCACGCCACCGGCGATCGTGTCGAGATCCGCCGCGCGGGTGGCAAAGTGGACGTCACCTTGACAACGCAGGAACGGACGAACGGCGCCTACGCTGAGGGTTCCCCGTCGAGCTTGCGGTTGGTCCCGGAACCCGAGATCGGCGGCAAAGTCAGGCAGTCACAACTGCGAGTATCTTGGGACGATGAGTGACCGGATCGAGCGGTTCGTCGCACCGCATGACCATGTCTGGGACCAGGTCAAGGCCGAACTCGCGGCCGGGCGCAAGGACACCCACTGGATGTGGTGGATCTTCCCGCAGCTCGCAGCGCTCGGACGGTCCTGGACGGCCCAAGAGTACGGCCTCGACGGGGCCGCGGAGGCCCGGGCGTTCGCAGCACACGATGTCCTCGGACCACGGCTCATCCACGCCTGCGAACTCCTCCTGGCACTCCCGGAGGGCACCGAGATCGACGCCGTCCTCGGAGACATCGACACCAGGAAACTCCGGTCGTCGATGACGCTCTTCGACGCCGTGACCACCGGCGACGTCTTCGGCCGCGTACTCGACCGCTACTTCGACGGCGACCGCGACCACCGCACACTCGAACTCCTCAACCAACCAGCAAAGTAGATCCGCACGTCACAGCCCGGCGTAGCGTCGGTCGCGCGTCAGCCTTCCGTCCGGATCGTGTAGTCGCGTTCGATTCCCACAGTCGCTCTGCCCCACTCACTGCCGGCGACGCGCCGCTGGTGGGTATCGAAAGCAGCCTGGTCGATGAACCTTTCTTCAAGAGCCGAAGGATCGTGGCGGTCTCATTCATGCGATAAGCACCTCTCCCGGATGGACGAGTCATACGGTCGGGGCGACATACTCGAACTGCAAGTCCGTCACCCGCGCTATGTAGCCGAAGTCATGGTCCGCCGCCAGGACTGTCACATCGTTCACGATGGCGTACCCCGCGATGAGGATATCCACCGAACCGGCTGCGCGAACCATGCCGGCATTCCACAGCGCGCTCTGGATATCGAGCACCAGGGACTCGTCAGGGGCGCGTTCCAAGGGGAACCCCAATGAGATCTGCTCACGGTAGTGAGCGTGATCCTCGGGCGTACGGGCGCTGTGGCAAAACTCCAGGACCTGCGGCGGGCAGGTGACGAACAAGTCGGCGGGTGCGCGCTCGATACGCCGCAACCGATCCGTGATCGCCGGGTCACCGGTGGCCAATCTCGCCCAGACGGAGTTGTCGACGAGGTAGTCGGTCATCGATCGCCGGACTCACCTGGCGAAACCACCGGCGCCCCAAGCTCTTCCGCCAAGTTGTCGAGACCGGCGATCCCCGCGATCATGGCACCCTTCTGCTTTGACGCGATGAGCCTCCTGAGCGCAAGGTCGAGCACGGCCCGGTTCGAACGCTCGCCGGTCAGCTCTCTGGCCCGCTCGATCAAAGCCGGGTCCAGATCAACACTCGTCACAGCCACATCACACCTCCTGACATGCTATATATCGAATTATATAGTAGCTGAGGAGTGAGTTGGCTTCTGTTCTTGAACCGGAAGCCCATACCAGTGATTCATGTCACTGTAGGAGACATGGCCGTCTCCTCGCCGCAACGCCCCGTCATCGCCGCGTCCTGGCGCCGCTCACGACATGCCGGGCTGGTAGAGGATGTGCGCCCCGAACCATCGCTGGCCGACGTCGCCGCCGCCGACCCGTTGCTCGACGCCGCCCGCCCGGTGCTGGCGCGTGCCGCCGAAGCGTTGTCGGGCACCTCCACCGCGCTGCTACTGGTGGACGCGGGCTGCCGACTGGTGACTCGGGTCACCAGCGACGCAACGCTCGAAGGTCTGCTGACCGCGGCCGGCGCCGTGACCGGCGCCGACTTCCAGGAGACCACCATGGGTACGACCGCACTCGGAACCACCGCCGAGGTGCGCAGCGACGTGGTGATCAACAGCGGCGAACACTATCTCGAACAGTTCCGGATCATGAGCTGTTTCGGCCGGCCGATCATTCATCCGGCCACCCGCAGACTCGCCGGCACCATCTGCATGACAGAGATCGCCGACCGCATGAATCCACTGTCGGTCCCGCTCATTCACGGCGTGGTCGACGATATAGCCGAACGCCTCCTCGACCGCTCGCGAGCCGACAACCGGACGGTGATCGCCGCGTTCGAACGTGCTTGCATGCGGCGGGATGCGGGGGTGGCCGCCGTCGGACACGACGTCCAACTGACCAACAGCTTGGCGGCACAGTTCCTGGGCCCCGGTGATTTTGCCACGTTACGTCTACTTGCGGCCGAAGCGTTCGCACCGGAGACGGTGACGCTGGTTTCCGGTGTCACCATGGAGGTCCTCGTCCAGCGCGTCCCCGGGGTGACTCACGCAGCGGTCTTCATGCTCCGCCCCGCCGATCACGACGTGATGTCCGCAGCCGGTTTCGCCGTGCACGCCAAGGGTTCTCCGACCACCGCGGTCTGTGGCGAATCGGGCACCGGGCGCACCACGCGGGCACGGATGCTGGCCGGCGATGCTATCTATGTGGACGTCGCCGCCGGACTCCTCGACGGGAGGGCACCGAACGTCCCCGTGCTGCTACGGCATGCGCGCACCGCCGGACGACCGCTCGTCATCGATGGAATCGACTTCCTCGACGGGAGATCGCTGGCGCTCCTGCGAACCGCGGTCACCACCGCGGCGCCAGAACAGCCCCCGCTTGTGCTCGTTTCCGGTCCACCCGGCGAGCTCACCGCCGCGGCCGCCGCAGTCGTCGCCTGCTGCGGCGTCCGGGTGGACCTCGCACCGCTGCGCAGACGCGAAACCGAACTCGCCGCAACGGTTCAGCAACTCCTCGCCGGCATCGACGACCGGCTGACCCTGAACGCCGATGCGGCTGATTGCCTGGTGACGCAGGAGTGGCCCGGCAACCTGACCGAACTGCGAATCGTCCTGCAACAGGCCGCGGCTGCGACGCTGCGCCGCGGCGATCGCCAGGTGTCGGGCGCCGACCTGCCCGATAGCCACCGCACACCGACGCGGGTCGGCAGACTGCTCGGCCGCGAACGAGCCGAGCGGCAGGCGATCATCAGCGCCCTCGACGCGGCCGACAGAAACAAGAGCCGGGCCGCCAAAGCCCTCGGCATCAGCCGCACCACCCTTTACACGCGAATGCGGGCACTCGACATACGAAGCTGACTGCACTGTCCAGATTCTGCACATGCCGGTGCCTGGGATCCATGCGAGAAATGACATACGCCAACGTGGCGGATATCACAGATCGTTGCCCGTCCTCAGGAGCACAGATGACCAGTACCGTCCCTGCCCTACATCCCGCCGTTGCCGAATTTGTCGCCGCCGATCGCAAGATGCTGATCGGCGGGCGCTGGGTCGACGCGGTATCCGGGAAGACCTTCGAGACCCACGATCCGGCGACCGGAAACCTGATCACCCGTGTCGCCATGGGTGAGGCCGCCGATATCGACGCCGCGGTCACCGCGGCGCGGGCCGCATTCGAGGGGCCATGGTCCCGGATGAAGCCGAACGAGCGCGAACGCCTGATCTGGCGGGTCGGCGATCTCCTGTCCGAGCGTGCTGAGATCTTCGGCCAGCTCGAGGCGCTTGACAACGGCAAATCCGTGGCGATCGCGACAGCCGTCGACGTCGGTTGGTCGGCAGACGTGTGGCGGTACAACGCCGGACTGACCACCAAGATCACCGGCACCTCGGTGAACCCGTCGATGCCGTTCGCGCCCGGCGGCCAATTTCACGCCTACACCCGCCGCGAAGCACTCGGCGTGTGCGGCCAGATCGTCCCCTGGAACTTCCCGATCCTGATGGCGACTTGGAAGTTGGCGCCCGCGCTCGCCGCAGGAAACACCGTCGTGCTCAAACCCGCCGAGCAGACGCCACTGAGTGCGCTGCTACTCGGCGAGATCTTCGAGGAAGCAGGATTCCCGCCCGGGGTGGTGAACATCGTTCCCGGCTTCGGTGACGCGGGTGCAGCCCTGGCCGCGCACCTCGACGTCGACAAAGTGGCCTTCACCGGGTCCACCGAGGTGGGCAAGAAGATCGTGCACGCCGCGACCGGGAACCTGAAGAAGGTGACCCTCGAACTGGGCGGCAAGAGCCCCAACATCGTGTTCGCGGACGCCGATCTGGAAGCCGCTGTCGCCGGTTCGGTCGCGGCCTGGATGTTCAACCACGGTCAGTGCTGCGTGGCCGGAACCCGAATGTTCGTGCAGCGCGATATTTTCGACGACTTCACCCAGGCCGTCGCCGATGCCGCCGCCCAGGCCAAGATCGGACCGGGACTCGACCCGACGACAGAACTCGGCCCGTTGGTGTCTCAGGAGCAGTTCGACAGGGTCAGCGGATACATCGAAGCGGGGCTGGCCGACGGCGGACGTGCACTCACCGGCGGAAAACGCTGGGGCGAGAGCGGCTACTTCATCGAGCCGACCGTCTTCGTCGACGTCGAACCCGGATTCTCCGTGGTCGACGAAGAGATCTTCGGCCCGGTGGTGGCCGCACTTCCGTTCGACGACGAAGAAGACATCGCAGCGGCCGCCAACAAATCGATCTACGGCCTGGCCGCCGGGATCTGGACCAAGGACCTGTCGAAAGCGCATCGCACCGCCGCCGCCGTGCAAGCCGGTTCGGTGTGGGTCAACCAGTACAACGGCTTCGACACCGCGCTGCCCTTCGGCGGTTTCAAACAGTCGGGCTGGGGCCGGGAACTCGGCGACTCCGCGATCGATCTCTACACGCAGGTAAAGGCCGTGAATATCGCACTGTAGGTGCGATATTCACCCACACATACCCACACCATCTCAAAGGAGAGAAATGAAGACCAAGGCCGCAGTACTCCTCGAACCAGGTAAGCCATTCGAATTGATGGAACTCGACCTCGACGCACCCGGAGTCGGCGAGGTTCTGATCAAATACACCGCCGCAGGACTGTGCCACTCGGATCTGCACCTGACCGACGGCGACCTGCCGCCGCGCTATCCGATCGTCGGCGGGCACGAAGGATCCGGGATCATCCAGGAAGTCGGGCCCGGGGTGGGCAAGGTGAAGCCCGGTGACCACGTGGTGTGCAGCTTCATTCCGAACTGCGGCACCTGTCGGTACTGTTCGACCGGACGGCAGAACCTGTGCGACATGGGAGCGACGATCCTGGAGGGCTCCATGCCCGACGGCAGCTTCCGATTCCACGGCAACGGCCAGGATTTCGGCGCCATGTGCATGCTCGGCACCTTCTCCGAGTATGCGACGATCTCCCAGCATTCAGTGGTCAAGGTGGACGACTGGCTACCTTTGGAGACCGCTGTGCTGGTCGGCTGCGGTGTGCCGTCGGGCTGGGGAACGGCGACCACGGCCGGAAACCTGCGAGCCGGCGACACCGCCGTCATCTACGGGATCGGCGGCCTGGGCATCAACGCCGTCCAGGGTGCGGTGGCGTCCGGATGCAAGTACGTCGTCGTCGTCGACCCGGTGGAGATGAAACGCGACCAGGCGCTTAAATTCGGTGCGACACATGCCTTTGCGACCGCAGAGGAAGCCCAGACCAAAGTCACCGAACTGACCTGGGGACAGGGCGCCGACGCTGCCCTGATCCTGGTAGGCACCGTCGACGAGGCCGTGGTGTCGGCCGCGACCGCGGTGATCGGCAAGGGCGGAAGGGTGGTGATCACCGGTCTGGCCGATCCGACGAAGCTGACCGTGCACGTCTCGGGCTGCGATCTGACACTGAACCAGAAGACCATCATGGGCACACTGTTCGGTTCGATGAACCCGCAGTACGACATCGTCCGGCTGCTACGTCTCTACGACGCCGGTCAGCTCAAGCTCGACGAGCTGATCACTACCAAGTACAGCCTGGAGCAGGTCAACGAGGGCTACGAGGACCTGCGCGCAGGTAAGAACATCCGTGGAGTCATCGTGCACGCGGACTGACTGTCGGCAAACCCGCAAATGTTGCTGTTAGTTCCGAAATCCGGAACTAACAGCAACATTTCATTCGTTGTGCCGCACGCACCGATGCGAGCGCCTCCGGCGGGAGCTGCGTGGACGTCTCAATGTGATCGATGAGCCGACCGAGTATCTGGGAGCGGGCAACCAGGTGGCGATGTATCCGGACCTCGTCTTCCGTGACCTGCGTGAGGGGCAGGTCCGCTATGTCGGGTACATCAAGTACAAGCTGACCGACAGCGGCCGTGGACGCAGCAGCGACTACTACCAGCTGCTCGCCTACACGACGGCCGCGCGGATCGTTGATTTTGCTGTTGATCCCGGAAAACGGGACCAGCAGCAAACTCACACTGCAAGAAGGTGATCCGGGCCCTCAGCCCTTCTTGACCACACTCGACTTGAGTTGCATGCGACCGAACCCGGGGACGTTGGCGTCGATGTCGTGGTCGCCGACGCCGTCGGCGATGAGCCGGATCCCCTTCACCTTGGTGCCGATCTTGATGACACCACCGCCACCCCCCTTGACCTTCACGGTCTTGACGACGGTCACGGTGTCGCCGTCGGCGAGAGGGTTGCCGACCGAATCCTTGATGTCACCGGCCCCGGAGTCGGTACCTTCGCTCTCGCCGGGCGTCCATTCGTGCCCACACATCGGGCACACGAGCAGCGGCCCCTGCTCATAGGCATACGGCTCGGCGCATTGTGGACAGGGTGGCAATGTGCCGCCTTCATCGGTCATCGCATCATCGTAGAGCGACTGCCTGCTCCGATCGTGTAGTCACCGGTGATTCCGCCGGTTGCCCGACCCGGCTCACTGGCACTGGCAGGTCCCCGATAGTCTGTCCAGGCTGTTGGCTTCGGGATGGACGTTCACCCAATCAGCGCCTGGATCTCACGAATCGTCGACCCCAGAATCCCTTGCGACAGAAGCCCGGTACCCAGTGGACCTGACCGGTCCTGCCCCAAAGGTGGGAGCAGTCGCAGCGCTGCACGTTCGTTCGGCCTGAGATCCGCAATCTGCCAAAGGATCTCGTCATCTACCCGCTCCGGCTGATCCTTGTTCGCCAACGAGACCGCCTTCACCGCATACGCCGCAGCACCCAGTGCATGCGCACCCATGTGAGCGACGGCCGAAGCCTGGGCTACCGCCCTCGCCGCCGCGGCACCGGCGGGGGTGGTAGCGGCTTTTGCGGCCTTCACCGCGATCATCCGCTTCCCGATCTCCTCGGCGGTACTACCACGTCCTTCGCTGTAGGCGCGAGTACGCGCGATCGCGTCCTGAATATCATTCTGCGCCAATAGATCAGCTTCGAACAGCGGAACAACTCGCTCAGCGCAAGCCAGCGCCCAGCGCGCAACTGTGCGGCGGTCCGAATCGCTCAGAGCCTGAATCGATGCCATCTGACGAGCCTGCCACACCGCGATCGCCTCGTCGGATCGGACCGCGAAGCCGGTCTCCAGCCGCGTCACCGTCGACATATGTACGGGTCCCCCGTTCGATCCGGGAGTTCCACTCATCAAGCCGCTCCGCACGACCTGCCTGCATCCGGACATCACACCCCCGGTGGTGATCGCCACCTTCGGACTCAACGCAGTCCGGCATCCGCCCCGCCGACCATCGCATTCGCCTGGGCGACAAGCAACTCCATCACTCGATCGGCAACGGGAACGCCGCGGACACCGTTTCGCGTGCGGAGCACGATCTGCCGGACGGGGGTCGGATCGCAGATCCGTACGACATGCACGCCGTCGGGGAGATCGCGCACCGCCAGCCCGGGTACGACGGTCAGTCCCACACCTGCGGCCACAAATCGGATCGCAGTGCGGAAGTCGTGGGCCTCCACCGCGAAGTCCGGTGCGAATCCTGCTGCGGTACAAGCCTTCAAGAGATTGGCCCGGCAGATCCCGCGGGCCACGTCGTTGTCGATCCAGGGCAGCGACACCAGGTCCCGCAGCACCACCTCCTCACACGCACCGAACCCCGAATCCGACGGAACCACCGCCACATACTCATCGGTGAGCAGCGGGACACTGTGGTATCCCGCTCGTGTCACCGGCGTATCGTCGTCGACGCAGATCTCGATGTCGGGTGCGGACTCGCGGTCTGCGGTCATCAATTCGATCAGTCGCAGGTCGAGCCGGATGTCGGGGAACTCGTCGCGGATCTGTGCCACGATCGAGGGCATCCACGCGTCGCCGGCCGACGCGAAGTAGGCCACGCTCAGCCGCCCGGACCTGTGGTTGCGCAGGTCGGAGACCATCGCCTCGACGCGGGCGAGCTCGTCGAAGACCCGCACCGATCCCGTGGCGAGGGTAAGGCCGGCCTCGGTGGGCCGAATCCCGCGACCGTTGCGTTCGACCAGCGTCAGGCCGAGCTCTCGTTGCAGTGCGCTGACGTGCTGGCTGACCGCGGATGCGGTGTACCCCAACGCCTCCGACGCTCCGCCGATGGAACCTTCGGCGATGACGGCACGGAACACCCGGAGCCTGTGGACATCAATCATCCGAACAATAATACAGCTCCACTGAAATGTTAGTAAGAAATTTTCAGTTGTGCTGTCTAATCCATCTGTCCACAATCGACTACATGAACCAGAACGGATTCTCTCGGACCACGTCACTACCCGCACTTGCCGCGGCGACGACCATCATTCTCTGGGCGTCGGCGTTCGTGGTGATCCGCCACCTCGGCGATGTCTTCTCCCCCGGCGCGATGGCACTGCTGCGAATGGTGACCGGCGTGACCGCACTCGCCGTCGTGTGGCGGGTCACGGCACGGCGCCACCGAGCCGACCCGGCGCGCTCGGGCAGGCTCACCGGACGAGAACTGCTGCTGGTCATCCTTTATGGCGCAGCATGGTTCGGCGGATACACGGTGTTGCTCAACATGTCCGAGCAGCATGTCGACGCCGGCACCGCCTCCCTGCTGGTCAACTTCGCACCCATCCTCGTGGCGGCCGGGGCTGCTGCGTTTCTCTCCGAGAGATACACGATGCGGTTGGCTCTGGGCACGGCGGTGGCGCTGAGCGGTATCGCACTCATTGCCTTCGGACCGGAATCGGCTGGAGCACATGCCGATACGATCGGCATCGTGTTCGGACTACTGGCCGCGATGCTGTACGCGGCCGGGGTGCTGTTGCAGAAAGTGGTGCTACGGACCGTCGACACCGTGACGGCCACCCTCATCGGTGCCGCCGTCGGACTCGCGGTCACCCTGCCGTTCGCGCCCACCGCCATCGCCGAGGTGGCCGCCGCGTCGTGGCCCGACCTGGCCGCCGTCATCTACCTGGGAGTGGGACCCACCGCGGTTGCCTTCACCACCTGGGCATATGCGTTGGCCCGCACCGACGCCGGCGCCATGGCATCGACGACGCTGGCAGTACCCGCGATCGTCGTCGTCATGTCGTGGCTGCTATTGGCCGAGGTACCCACCGCGGTCCGGATCGCCGGCGGAACGCTGGCGCTGGTGGGGGTGGCGATCAGCCGTGGACTGGTGGGACGCCGACGCACTATCCCCAACTCCGAAATGACGGAAGATATTTCGCCGGCAATACACCGATGACACTGCTATCGGCCGACGCACCGCGGCGACATACCATTCACTCCCGCCGTGCTGCCCGCGGCTCATCGACCCGCTGAAGCTCACCGCCACCGCATCCGGTGGCAACGCAGCACGCAACCGATCGAGATGTCCGGCCCACCTTTCCGGCTGCAGTAGCCGCGCATCCATCAAGAATCCCCTCGTCTGCGGGTGTTCCGATCCGGCGATCACGCTACGTCTGCGTGGCGCCTCCTGACCACCCCTGACAAATGTACGTACACACTCCGATGCGGTCGGCTGCCTATCGTCGTGGGCATGAATGACCGACGAGAACCTCCGCGCCCCTTTGGGGGCACTGTCGACGCGTTGCGCCGCTTGAACAGTCGGCATCCGTGGAATCACAACGATGCCTTCCATCCGTGGATCCTGACGCGCCTGCCGGCAGCGCACGGACTGGCGATCGACGTGGGCTGCGGCCGCGGCGAACTCCTCGCACTGCTCGCCGAACGCTTCGACCGGGTTCAGGGCGTCGACATCGACGCCGACATGCGACGGGTCAGTTCCGCCCGGTGTGCCGGGCTGCCGAATGCGACGGTGACATTGTCGGACCTCGCAGACCTGCCGACAGGCGCCGACCTGGTGACGATGATCGCCGTCCTGCATCATATGGATCTGCGGTCGACGCTGGAACAGGTCGCGAGGATCCTGAACCCGGGTGGGCGGTTCCTTTGCGTAGGTCTCGCGCGGCCGGAATCCGTCACCGACCGTATGTGGGACGCCGCTTCCATGATCACCAATCCGATCATCGGGTTCGTGCGGCATCCGTGGCCGTCAACGGCACCGGCGTGGCCGCCCCCGTTCCCGGTGCGGGACCCGGAACTGACCTTCGCCGAGATCGACGCCGGTACACGATCGATCATGCCGGGCGCGAAGTTGCAGCATCACCTCGGGTTCCGGCACACCATCGCCTGGACCAAACCCACAGCAACAATCGCATAGGTCCGGGCTGATGCTTCGCACTCAGAATCGATCGACCGTCTTGCCGCGGAGGTCTACTCGTTCGCCGCTGTTTACAGACTCACCACCAGCCGAAGGGCTGCGTCGACCGCACGGAGTTCATCGAGGCCCAAGTGCCCTATCAACTCGCCGAGTCGGCTCGGGTCCACCGCACTCGTCTGTTCGACGAGGACCCGTGTCGGGGTGCCATCGATCTCGATGCCCGGCCGAAACGTTGCCGGACGCGCCGAGGTCGACGTCGGCGCGACCAGCCAGGTTGAGAGGACGTCGAGATCGTCGGACTGCACCACAATCGCGTAGCGGGATCCGCGCTGTTCGTGGCCGCGGGTGCCGCGCGGCGCGCGGAGACGATAGACGTCACCACGCACGCAGGGACTCCATGTCGCGCAGGACCTGAGCGGCCTCGGCACAGTCGTCAGGGTCAGCAGCCAGAGTCTGTGCCTCAGTGCGAAGCCGCACCTTCACATGCCTGGCCGCGGCCTCGACGAGAGCATCACGCACCACCCGCGACACCGGCGTGCCGTCGGCCGTCAACTCTTCGAGTGCGAGCCTGGTGTCATCGTCGGGACGGAAGGTGATCGTCATAGCCATAAGTGCAGTGTCTCACAAGACGTAAGACATCGGCCGACACGATTCGGTGAGGGTGCACCGAAAGGCGTTCGTCCTGGCTACCAAACCGGACTGTATGGAAGTTGCGGAAAGTCCACGGCAGGTTGCATCTGCATTGCATGATCGACTCACGCTCATCGCGCGACCTCATCCGAATCAGCCCCCAGGAGTCACGGTCATGCAACTGTCCCCAGCGTCCGAAGCCATCATCACCGCCACAGCGGCGGTCGTGGCCGAACATGCCGACCAGATCACCGCCACCTTCTACCCCGACATGTTCGAAGCCCACCCCGAACTGCTGAATATCTTCAACACCGCCAACCAGGCGATCGGCGAGCAGCCCAAGGCCCTCGCCGCCTCGGTCGTCGCCTTCGCGGTGCAGCTCATCGACCCCGCTGCCCCCGACTTCACCCCGGTGATGCAGCGCATCGCGTACAAGCACGTGTCGCTCGGCATCCAGGCCACCGAGTACACGATCGTCGAGCACTACCTGATGAAGGCCGTGAAGACCGTGCTCGGCGACGCCGTCACCCCCGAGGTCGGGGCCGCGTGGGACGAGGTCTATTGGCTGTTCGCCACCACGCTGATCGCCGAAGAGGCGCGGCTGTATGCGCTCGGCGGCACCGATCCGGGTCACCCCTGGCGCGACTACCGCGTGGTCGAGCGCTTCGAGGAAGCCGACGAGGTCTTCTCGCTGCTGCTCGCTCCCGTCGCAGGCGACGTTCCGGCGCACCGCACCGGCCAGTACGTCGCGATCCAGGTCGAGTTGCCGGACGGGCGGCTCCAGCCCCGCCAGTACACGATCTCGTCGGGACCTCGCGGCGACAGCCTGCGGGTGACGATCAAGCGGGTGCGCGGCATCAACGGCGCGCCCGACGGCCAGGTTTCGGGCTGGCTCTACGAGAATGCCAAACCCGGCACCGTGCTGAAGGTCTCCCAGCCCGCCGGCGACGTGGTGCTCGACGGCTCCGACCGACCGATCGTGCTGGTCTCGGCCGGCATCGGCATCACCCCGGCCGCCGCGATCCTCGAGGACCTTTCGCGCCGCCAGCCCGACCGCACCGTACGACTCTTCCACGCCGACACCTCGTTCGACCATCACGCTCTCTACCAGGGGCTACGCCGCCAGGTGCTCGCGATGAGCGATGCCAGGGCCCAGAACTGGTACGAGCAGGGTGCGGACGAGGCTCCAACGCTGCACCCCGCGCGAAGCGGCTTCATGGATCTGAGCGACGTCGAACTGCCCGACGACGCCGAGGTGTTCATGTGCGGCCCGCTGCCCTTCATGCAGGCGATCAGGCACCAGCTCATCGCACGTGGTGTGCCCGCCGACCGCATCCAGTACGAGGTATTCGGGCCCGACCTGTGGGCGCAGAACCCCGACTGACCACGTCGATCACCACCCGGTGGTGCCGGTCTCGTAAGACCGGCACCACCGGTTGCACCTGAACGTCGGGCCCGACATCGGCAAATCCCCCGATCCGGCGCAGTAGCCTTCGGGAAGCCAGCACTCAGGCATGCCCGGCCACATCCAGACGGTCACGCTGCAGCACGACCTTCGTGGTGCGGGCGAGGTAGGCCTCCGGCGCGTCGTCCCAGTCGGCGAGCAGAGAAGTGACACGTTCGGCTTCGAATCCGGTAGTCGCAATGAAACTCAGGAGGTCGGGGAGGTGTGGTCGGACGTGCGAGACACCGACGTTCAAGGTGGCGCTCGTCGCGTACATGTCCATCACGGGCAGCTTGGTCCCGGTGTCGACGTAATAGCCGGTGCCGGTGCAGGTCCCACCCGGCCGCAGTGCACGCAGCGCATCCCGCAGACCCTGCGGCTTCGACGATGCTTCGACGACGACGTCGTACCGATCCGGGATCGCGCCGATGAGCGAACGTTTGCGGTTCTTGGAAACCTTGCGGACAACGGCGCCGAATCCGGCGGCCACCTCAAGGCGAGCGTCTCGGTCGTCGAGGTAGTCGACTTGCGACGCGCCGTTTGCGACAGCGAGGCCGGCGGCGTAGAGGCCGATGCTCTGACCTCCGCCGCCGATGACGAGGACCTTTCCTTCGGGGCGTTGCGCGAGCGGCGGCACTACGGATCGCCAGGCGTCGGTGAGGTTGTCGCCGGCAGCTGCGACCCGCAGCGGGTCGACGCCATCGGGGACTTTGACGAGGTTGAAGTCGGCGAACGGGATACGCAAGCAGTCGGCGATCATGCCGCCCCAGGTTCCGCATTCGGGGCCGAAGCCGTACGCCGACAGCGTCTTACCTTGCGTCTGTACTCCGAGGGTCGAGCACTTGGCGGTCAGGCCGAGCCCGCATTCGTAGCAGGAACCGCAGGCCATCGCCCACGGAACCACCACGATGTCGCCGACGGCCAGGTCGTCGACCTCGGCACCGATCTCGGTGACCTGGGCAACGGCCTCGTGCCCGATCGCCCACGGCCCCCGGAACGGGACGTCGCCGACGATGCCGCTGATCACCGGGTCGATCTTGCCGAGCTTTAGGCCGGCCTGCATCGGGCGGGAGACGTGCGAGTGGAGCGGCAGGGTGTCGCCGTCGCATCGGCTTGCGATAAACGGCCGGACCAGTGCGTCTGTCGGCGCGGTGATGACCGGCGCGGGCCGTTCACGCCATTCGAGTCGACCGGTTTTGATGAAGGTGAGCTCACGCATCGGTTATCCCTACTATGATATGCTGCATAGCATATTAGGGAGGTGCGTCATGGGCGTCAAGACAGACACTCGACAACGCATGATTACTGCGGCAGCGTTGGTCATGCGTGAGCGCGGCATCGCCGGCACCACCATCGCTACCGTGCTGCACCGCAGTGGGGCGCCACGCGGGTCTGTCAGCTTCCACTTCCCCGGCGGGCGCAATGAACTGCTGACCGAAGCGCTACACCTGGCCGGCGACTCGGTCAGCACGCTGCTCCGCGCGGCCGTCGAAGCCGGAACTCCCCCCGCCGACGTGATCCGCGGCATCGGCGAGTACTACAAGCATCAATTGGCCGAGACCGATTTTCATGCCGGATGCCCGGTGGGTGCCGCCGCCCTGGATGCCTACGACGACGTAGACCTCGGCCCAGTGGTGGCGGAAGTGGTCGACGACTGGGCGAGCCTCCTGGCGCAGTCGATGGTCAAAGCCGGATTCGACGAATCTGCGGCCGCCGATGCAGCACTCGTAGCGATCAGCGCAATCGAGGGCGCGATCATGATCTCGCGCGTGAAGCGTTCGACCGATCCCATCGATCTGGCCGTAGACCTGGTCGTCCCGCTCATGCCAGAGCCGAAGAACTAGGGC
This sequence comes from uncultured Gordonia sp., assembly GCF_937858515.1. Taxonomy (NCBI): domain Bacteria; kingdom Bacillati; phylum Actinomycetota; class Actinomycetes; order Mycobacteriales; family Gordoniaceae; genus Gordonia; species uncultured Gordonia sp. The sequence goes on from NZ_CALLZT010000169.1 coordinate 60,979, forward strand.
GGAACTCGACGGCGTTCCGTAGCCAAGGAAAATCACGGACCCGGCAGCGCGGGCGGCACGACCGCAATCTCATCCGACGTCGAAACGCCGTTCTGGCAGATCAGGGTTCCGCGCTGGATACTCTGGACGCATGGCGAGGTTCAGCCCCCTCGAATGGCCGGTCATCCGGCAACTGCGCTCCGGTGACAAACTCGGGCGCGGTCCTGCCGTCGAGTCGCCACTTACCAAAGCCCTCGAGTCCCGGTTGGTCTCGGCCGATCGTGTCGTCCAGAGCGTCTGTCCCTTCTGCGCTGTCGGATGCGGCCAGAAGGTGTACGTCAAGGACGAGCGCGTCATCGCCATCGAGGGTGACGAGGATTCGCCGATCTCGCGGGGCCGGCTGTGTCCGAAGGGCGCATCGAGCGAGCAGTTGGTCAACAGTCCCTTGCGGCAGACCAAGGTTCGCTACCGCGCACCGTATGCCACCGACTGGCAGGACCTCGACCGCGACAGCGCGATCGACATGATCGCGGATCGGTTCATCCAGGCGCGCCGCGAGCACTGGCGCGACACCGATGAGCACGGCAGGCCGCTGCGGCACACCCTCGGGATCGCCTCGCTGGGCGGCGCCACGCTGGACAACGAAGAGAACTATCTGATCAAGAAGCTCTTCACCGCGGCCGGGGCCATCCAGATCGAGAATCAGGCGCGCATATGACACTCCGCCACGGTTCCCGGTCTGGGAGCCTCGTTCGGCCGCGGTGGTGCCACCCAGTCCCTGCAGGACATGGCCAATGCCGACTGCATTGTGCTCATGGGCGGCAACATGGCGGAGGCGCACCCCGTCGGATTCCAGTGGGTCGCTGAAGCGAAGGCCCGCGGTGCACGCGTGATTCACGTCGATCCGCGTTTCACCCGTACCTCGGCGGTGGTCGACAAACACATCCCGATGCGGGTGGGTTCGGACATCGTGCTGCTCGGTGGGTTGATCAACTACGTGCTGACCCACGACAAGCACTTCCACGATTACGTCGTCGCGTACACCAACGCGGCGGCTCTGATCGACGCCGATTTCGCCGACCCCGAAGACCTCGGCGGGCTGTTCTCCGGCTTCGACCCGGAGACCGGAACGTATGACACAGCCAGCTGGCAGTACACGGGTGGCCGGGACGAGACGCTCACCGATCCGCAGTCGGTGTTCCAGATCCTCAAGCGGCACTTCGCCCGCTACACGCCGGACATGGTCGAGCAGATGTGTGGCGTCTCGGCGGCCGACTTCGACTACCTGGCGCGGTCGCTGACCGACAATTCCGGCCCCGAACGCACCGGCTGTTTCGGGTACGCGACCGGCTGGACCCAGCACACGATGGGTGCGCAGGTGATCCGTACCGCCGGTATCCTGCAACTTCTGCTGGGCAATGTCGGACGCCCGGGCAGCGGCATCATGGCGCTGCGCGGTCACGCCAGCATCCAGGGGTCGACCGACATCCCGACCCTGTTCAATCTGCTGCCGGGATATCTGCCGATGCCGTCGGTGGGCAAGCACGACACCTTCGCCGATTACGTGCGGGCGGTCACCCCGGCCACCGGCAAGGGCTACTGGGCATACGCCGACGCCTACACCGTCAGCCTGCTCAAGGCGTGGTGGGGTGATGCGGCGACTGCGGAGAACGACTGGGCCTATGACTACCTGCCCCGCCTCAACGGCCCGGCCGGGACCTACCAGACCGTCGTGAACATGCTGGAGGGCAAGGTCGACGGCTATTTCATCATCGGCCAGAACCCGGCCGTCGGTTCGGCGAACGCCCGCCAGCAGCGCCTGGCGATGGCCAAGCTCAAGTGGCTCGTGGTGCGCGACCTCAACATGATCGAGAGCGCGACCTGGTGGAAGGACGGACCGGAGATCGCGTCGGGCGAACTCAAGACCGAGGAGATCGGCACCGAGGTGTTCTTCCTACCGGCCGCGACGCACGTGGAGAAGGCGGGCAGCTTCACACAGACCCAACGCATGGTCCAGTGGCGGCACCAGGCGTTGTCGCCGCCCGGAGAGGCGCAGAGCGAACTGGACTTCTACCACGATCTCGGCGCCCGGATCCGGGCGCGGCTGGCTGATTCGGACGATCCGCGTGATCGGCCGATCTTGGATATGACCTGGGACTATCCACTGAACGACCACGGTGACGTCGATCCCGAAGCGGTGCTCGCCGAGATCAACGGGCGGTATGCGACGGGACCCGACGCGGGCGCCCCGCTGGACTCGTACACCCAGCTCAAGGCCGACGGCTCGACCTTGGCCGGCTGCTGGATCTACGCCGGCGTCGCCGCCGGCGGCGTCAACAAGGCGGCCCGCCGGGAACCGCGGGGCGGGCCGAGCGTGACCCAGTCGGAGTGGGGATGGGTGTGGCCGGCCGATCGCCGGATCCTCTACAACCGTGCCTCCGCCGATCGGCAGGGCCGTCCGTGGAGTGAACGCAAGAAGTACCTCTGGTGGGACGAAGCGGCCGGTCGCTGGACCGGCGACGACATTCCCGACTTCCCGGCGACGACCCCGCCCGGCCATCAGCCGGAGCCCGGTGCGGTCGGCGCCGACGCGATCGGTGGCGACGACCCGTTCATCATGCAGTCCGACGGCAAGGGCTGGCTCTTCGCGCCGAGCGGGCTGGTCGACGGGCCGCTGCCCACGCACTACGAGGCGCAGGAGTCGCCGGTACGCAATGCGCTGTACCCGCAGCAGCAGGCGCCGGCCCGCGTGATGATGCCGCGCGCGGACAATCTGGACGCGCCCAGCGCCGGTGATCCGGGCGTGGAGGTGTACCCGTACGTCTTCACGACCTATCGGCTCACCGAGCACCACACGGCCGGCGGGATGAGTCGATGGTCGCCGTATCTCGCGGAACTGCAGCCGGAAATGTTCTGTGAGATCTCACCGGCCCTGGCCGCAGAGGTCGGGGTGGTCAACGAGGGCTGGGCGACGATCATCTCGCCCCGCGCGGCGATCGAGGCGCGTGTGCTGGTCACCGACCGGCTGCGGCCGCTCGACATCAACGGGCGTGCGGTCCACCAGATCGGTCTGCCATATCACTGGGGGCAGGGCGGCGACGCCGTCGTCACCGGTGACGCGGCGAACGACCTGATCGGTGTCACGATGGACCCCAACGTGTTCATCCAGGAGTCCAAGGTCGGGTCGTGCGCGATGATCGCCGGCCGGCGTCCGCGGGGTGCAGCCGCACTCGATCTGGTTCGCGAATACCAGCGGCGCGCGGGTGTCACCATGGAGACGGACAATGAGCGAGTGACCGCGACCGACGATGCCGAGGGACCCCGGGTGCAGGAAGGAGACCGGCAATGGGACAGTTGACCGGCCCCACGGACCCGAGCGCCGACGCCGCCTGGCCGATCATCGAAGAGCGGCGCGGCTTCTTCACCGACACCTCGATCTGTATCGGCTGCAAAGCCTGCGAGGTGGCGTGCAAGGAGTGGAATCGCAATCCGCGCCACGGCGACCTGGAATTCACCGGGATGTCGTACGACAATTCGGTGGCCCTGGGCGCCAGCACCTGGCGTCACGTCGCCTTCATCGAGCAGAATGCCGAGCGGATCGAGACCGCGCGTGAATCGGGCGCGCGGCTCGTCGGGCTGGGGATGCCGCAGCTGCGCACGAGCGTCGATGCCGAGCCCGCTGCCGCCGAACCCACCGCGGCACCGACACCCCCGGACACTCCCGAGTTCCGCTGGCTGATGTCGTCGGACGTGTGCAAACACTGCACGCACGCCGGGTGCCTGGACGTGTGTCCGACCGGTGCGATGATGCGCACCGAGTTCGGGACCGTGGTGGTGCAGTCGGACATCTGCAACGGCTGCGGAACCTGCGTGGCGGGCTGTCCGTTCGGCGTGGTCGAGCGGCGCAGCGACGGTACCGTCGCACCGACCACTCGCGACGGAGAGCGCAAAGGTGAGCAGCCCGCTGTGCCCAAGAGGGGCATCGCGCAGAAGTGCACGCTCTGCTACGACCGGCTGCGGGCGAGCGAGACCCCGGCCTGCGCCAAGACCTGTCCGACGACGTCGATCTCGTTCGGCGATCGGGCGGAGATGGTCGCCAAGGCGCACGACCGGGTGGCGCAGCTGCACACGGCCGGCATGACCGAAGCGCGGCTGTACGGCGCCAACGAGAACGACGGCGTGGGCGGCACCGGTTCGGTGTTCCTGCTGCTCGATGAGCCGGAGGTGTACGGACTTCCGCCGGACCCGCGGGTGCCGACAGCAGATCTGCCGGCCATGTACAAGCGTGCCGGGCTCGCGGTGGCCGGAATGGCCGCAGCGGCGGCCGTCTCGTTCCTGGGTTCGTGGAAGGACCGGCGTCGATGACCAGCTCCGAGTACGACCAGTTCCGGCCGCCTCGGCCGGAGCGTCGAGGCGGCCGGAAGGACAACGGCCGCAAGGACAACGGCCGCAAGGGATCCGGCCGGGCCGCCGATCTGATGGTGCCGACGGTGGAGGTGGCCGAACTCGACGAGCACGGCTACTACGGCCGTCCGGTGGTGAAGGCGCCGCCGTGGGAGTGGCCGATCGGCCTGTATCTGTTCCTCGGCGGTGTGGCCGGCGGATCCGCGGTGCTGGGGGCCGGCGCTCAGCTCACCGGCCGGGAGACGTTGCGCCGCAACACCCGTCTCGCAGGGCTGGGTGCCGCGTCGCTCGGCGCCCTTGCGCTGGTGGCGGACCTCGGCCGCCCCGAACGCTTCCTGCACATGATGCGCACCTTCAAGGTCACCTCGCCGATGAGTGTCGGCTCCTGGATTCTGACGGGGTACAGCGGACTCGTCGGCGTCGCCGCCGTCGGCGAGGTGGACCGGATGACCGGCGACCGGCTGCCGCTCGGTCCGTTGCGGCCGGTGCTGCGGGCCGTGGAACCGGTGTCCGGGCTCGGCGCAGGTCTGATGGGCGCGCCGCTGGCCGCGTACACGGCGGTACTGCTCGGGGACACCGCCATGCCGACCTGGCATGCCGCGCACCGCGATCTGCCTTTCGTCTTCGTCAGTTCGGCAAGCCTGGCCGCGGGCGGCCTGGCGCTGGTCACCACACCGGCGAACGAGGTGGGCCCGGCCCGCAACCTGGCGGTGCTGGGGGTGATCGGCGACGTCGTCGCCACCCGTCTGATGGAGAAGCGGATGGATCCGGTGGCCGCCGAACCCCTGCACCATGGCACACCGGGCAACCTGATGCGCTGGGCCGAGCGGCTCGCCGTCGCCGGGGGTCTGGGTGCGACGCTGTTCGGTGGGCGGAGCGGCCGGGCACGACGGCTCCTCGCCGCAGCGTCCGGTATCACCCTGATGGCGGCCTCGGCCTGCACCCGCTTCGGGGTCTTCGAGGCCGGGCTTGAGTCGGCGAAGGACCCGCGCTACACGATGGAGCCGCAGCGCCGGCGACTCGAAGCCCGGCGTGCGGCCGGGATCACCGACGACTCGATCATCGGATTGTGAGGATCGCCGGCTCCCCCGGCGCGGAAGGCTCGGCGGCAGTCAGGTGGCCGATGATCGGGTAGCCGGGAACCTCGCCGGCGACGAGCAGACCGCCCGAGGTCTGGGCATCGGCCAGGAGGAGCAGGTGGTCCTCGGTGATCCCGGTGCCGGTCACCAGGTGCGGGCGTACCCAGTCGAGGTTGCGGCGCGTGCCGCCGGAGACGAACCCGTCGCGCAGCGCCTCCCGTGCGCCGTCGAGCACCGGGACGGCGGCGGCATCGATCACCGCGCTGACACCGGAGGCCCGGCACATCTTGTACAGGTGTCCCAGAAGACCGAAACCGGTCACGTCGGTGGCGGCGCGGGCCCCGGCGCCGAGCGCGGCGGCGGAGGCATCCCGGTTGAGTGCGGTCATCGAGGCGATTGCCTGCGGGAAGTTCTCACCGGTGCTCTTGTGCCGATTGTTGAGCAGTCCGACACCGATCGGCTTGGTCAGGGTGAGGGGCAGCCCGGCCTGCGCCGCATCGTTGCGCAGCAACCTGTCGGGGTCGGCGATGCCGGTCACCGCCATGCCGTATTTCGGCTCCGGGTCGTCGATGGTGTGTCCGCCGATCACCGGACAGCCGGCCTCCGCCCCGACATCGAGACCGCCGCGGAGCACCTCGGTCATCATCTCCATCGGCAGGACTCCGCGCGGCCAGCCGACCAGATTGATTGCGACGACCGGCCGGCCGCCCATCGCGTACACATCCGACAGCGCGTTGGCGGCGGCGATCCGGCCCCAGTCGTAGGGCGAGTCGACGACCGGGGTGAAGAAGTCGGCGGTCGAGAGCACCGCGAGGCCGTCGGCGACCCGGACCGCGGCGGCGTCATCGCCGTCGTCCAGTCCGACCAGAACATCGGGGGCCGCGGGTCCGATGAGGTCTCGGATCGCATCCTCCAGCTCCCCGGCGGGAATCTTGCACGCACAGCCTCCGCCGTGAGCGTAGGAGGTGAGGCGTCGGAGTTCGCTGGGCATCTCAGTCACCCTCCAGAGGATAGGCGGCTATTGTGAGCGGCGGAGGCGTCTGGATTCCTGGTGGGTCCCCTGGTCTTCAAAACCAGTGAGGCCGAGTATCTCGGTCTGGCGGGTTCGATTCCCGTCCGTCTCCGCCAGCTTTCCGGTCACAGGAGGAGTTCTGCGGTGGATGACGCTGTGCAGCAACAGGATTCACGGCGCCACATTCCCCGCACCGATACACTGCTCGCCTTGCCCGAGGTGGCCGGCGCACGCTCGCGGGTGGCCGGCCACGTGATCATGTCGGTGATCCGCTCGGCGCAGGAACGTGCGCGAGCCGGGGAGATCTCACCGGAGGAGGTCGAGGCCGTCGTCGTCGCCGAACTGGCGGCGGCAACGACCTCCACCCAGACCCCGGTTCTCAACGCAACCGGAGTCGTCGTGCACACCAACCTGGGGCGTGCACCGCTCTCGCCGGTTGCGGTGGAGGCGCTGATCCTGGCGGCCGGCTACGTGGACGTCGAACTGGATCTGGACACCGGCACGCGCAGCAAACGTGGGCGAGGCACGCGGGCCGCGCTGCTGGCGGCCTGCCCGGCGGCCGAAGAAGCACTCGCCGTCAACAACGGCGCCGCGGCGCTCGTGCTGGCGACCACGACACTGGCGGCCGGCCGCGAGGTGGTGATATCGCGCGGCGAGCTGATCGAGATCGGCGCGGGATTCCGCCTGCCGGATCTGATCGCCTCGACCGGGGCGCGGTTGCGCGAGGTGGGGACCACCAACCGCACGCACCTGCACGACTATGCCGCGGCGATCGGCCCGGACACCGGTTGCATACTCAAGGTGCACCCCAGCAACTTCCGCGTCACCGGCTTCACCTCAGGCGTCTCGGTCCGCGAGCTGTCCGCACTGAGCGCAGAACATGGCGTTCCCCTCGTCGTCGATCTCGGCAGCGGACTGCTCGCACCCGACCCGGTGCTGCCCGACGAACCGGACGCCGCCACCACGCTGGCCGACGGCGCCGACGTGATCACCGCCAGCGGCGACAAACTGCTCGGCGGCCCGCAGGCCGGCATCGTGCTCGGCCGCGCGCAGACGGTGCTGTCGATGGCTCGCCATCCGCTGGCGCGTGCGGTCCGGATGGACAAACTGGCATTGGCAGCACTGGAGGCGACGCTGTCCGGCCCACGGCCGCCGGTCACCGACTATCTGCATGCGGACCCGGCGCGGCTGCGCGAACGCACCGAGGCGCTCGCAGCGGCCGTCGGCGGAACGGTGGTCGATCACGACGGCCGGGTCGGTGGCGGCGGAGCACCGGGTGTTCCGCTGCACGCGTGTGCGGTGCGATTGCCCGAAGCGGCGGCCCGGCCGCTGCGACTCGGCTCACCCGCAGTGCTGCCGCGGGTGCACGACGGTGCCACCCTGATTGATCTGCGGTGCGTGCCGGAGGCGGACGATCACCACCTCCTCCAGGCCGTGCGGACCGCGCTGCGCGGGCTCTGACCCGTGTACGTCGTCGCCACCGCCGGTCACGTCGATCACGGGAAGTCGACGCTGGTGAAAACACTGACCGGGATGGAACCGGATCGATGGGAGGCCGAGCGTCGCCGCGGTCTGACGATCGATCTCGGTTTCGTCTGGACCACGCTGCCGTCCGGACGCGAGGTCGGCTTTGTCGATGTGCCCGGGCACGAACGGTTCGTGGGCAACATGCTCGCCGGACTCGGCCCCTCGCCTGTCGTCTGCTTCGTGATCGCAGCCGACGAAGGCTGGATGGCACAGTCGTCCGATCACCGGGATGCGATTGCCGCACTGGGGATCTCGCACGGGTTGGTCGTGATCAGTCGCGCCGACCGGGCGGCTCCGGAACGGGTCGCGGAGGTGATCGCGCAGACCCGACGTGAACTGTCGGATACGGGGCTGGCCGAGGCACCGGTGGTCGTGGTGTCGGCTGTCGCGGGTACCGGGATTGTCGAGTTCGCGACGACCCTCGACGCGGTCCTGGGTGCTCTCCCGACGCCGCGTGCCGACGGGCCGGTCCGGCTCTGGGTGGATCGGGCCTTCACCATCACCGGTGCGGGCACAGTCCTCACCGGAACTCTGCCGGCGGGAACGCTGACGGCGGGCGACCGGCTGGAACTGCTCGGCGGAACCCGGACCCGCGAGGTCACGGTGCGCGGCCTGCAGACCCACGGACGCGACTGCGACGTGGCCGGACCCGTCAGCCGTGTCGCCGTGAATGTCCGGGGTGTGAGCGCCGACGACGTGCACCGCGGGGACGCGCTGGTGACACCGGGGACCGTCGTGCGTGTGCCACTGATCGATGTGCGCAGGACGTCCGGCGGCGGTTCCGTTCCCGAATGGCTCACCGTGCATGCCGGGTCGGCCGCCGTTCCGGCGCGGTCACGATCGTTCGACGACGACCACCATCGTCTGACGCTTGCCTCACCGCTCCCGTTGCATGTCGGCGACCAACTGGTGCTGCGCGATCCCGGAGCGGGCCGGATCGTCGGCGGCGCCCGGGTGCTCGACCTGGATCCGCCGCCGCTGCGCCGCCGCGGGGACGGCGTGCGGCGCGGCGAGGATCTGGCCTTTCGCGACAATGACTCGGCTGTGGGTGAGGAAGTGGCGCGCCGCGGCGCCGTCGAGCGCAACCGGTTGGCGGAGTCGGGATTCGCCGTCGACGCACTGCCCGACGGAGTCGAGGAGGTCGGCCGCTGGTGGGTGTCGCAGCAGCAACTCGACGACTGGCAGGCCCGCCTGCGCGGGGCCGTGGTGGCATTGCACGGGCGCGACCCGCTCTCGGCCGGGCTGAGCGACGGGGCGGCCCGGGATCTGCTGGCCCTTCCCGACGTGGCGCTGCTGCCGGCGGTGATCTCAGGCGCGGGAGTGCGGGCCGAGGGCGGCCGGCTGTTCCTTCCCGATCATCGTGGTGACCTAGGCCCTGCCGAATCGGCGGTCTCCGAGGTGGAACGGCGCTTGGCGGAGTCGCCGTTCGTCGCACCGACTGCGGAGGAGCTCGCCGAATTGCATCTGGGCACAAAGGAACTCGCCGCCGCTCAACGTGCAGGCCGACTACTGTGCCTCGGTGACGGCGTCATGGTCCTTCCTCGAACCCCGGCGCTGGCGATGCGTGAACTCGCGCGATTGCCTCAGCCGTTCACCACCTCGCAGGCCCGCCAGGCGCTGGACACGTCTCGGCGGGTGGCGATCCCGCTGTTGGAACATCTCGATGCACGCGGCTGGACGAGGCGGATCGATGCCTGTCATCGTCAGATCGTGCACTGAGCTGCGGAGGCAGGGAGCCATACTTCTCAGACGTTGATGGGTTCGGTCTGGCCGGTCGAGTCCAGGAGTTCCGATTCCACCTTGGCGTCGAGGAGGACGCCGTCGGGGTCGCGCGACACCACGATGCGCTTGTTCTCGACGCGGGCCGCAAGATGGTCGGCGAGTGTGGGTGGCTTACTCATTCGTCGTCCTCGTCGCCACGGACCTGGTCGAGTGCGTGCCGCGCAACCCGTTCTTTCGCTGCCCGGTAGATCTCGGTAATCCGTTGCTGCAGTTCTTCTTTGGGTGGCAGGACCGTCCAGTATTCGGCCACGACAATGCCGTCCTTGTGCATTTCCAGCAGCTCGATCTGCTCACGGGATGTCTCGGTGCACAGGATCAGACCCAGCGGTGCATCTTCGTCGTTGCGGCGTTCGTAGCGGTTGAGCCACTTGAGGTAGAGATCCATCTGCCCCTTGTACGCGGGACGGAACTTGCCGATCTTCAGTTCGACGGCGATCAGCCGATGCAGCGGACGTGAGTAGAACAGCAGATCGAGGAAGAAGTCGTCGTTGTCGACGGTCATCCGCTTCTGGCGTGCAACGAACGCCCAGCCGTTGCCGACTTCGAGAAGGAACACCTCCATCTCACGGATCAGCGCCTCTTCGAGGTCACGTTCGGCGAAGGTGTCCTTCAACCCGAGGAAGTCGAGGAAGTACGGATCACTGAAGGAGTCCATCGGCACCGCTGATCCGCCCGGGGTCTGCGCGTTTGCGATCTCGCGACGCTCGTATCCTTGGCGCCCGATGAGCTCACGTAGCGCGCGAACACTGAGGCGGGCGTCGAGCGTCTGCTGGATGTAGAAGGCTCTCGCCTCGGCCGAGTACACGGGCAAAAGTGCCCTGAAGTGGGTCCAGCTCAATTGTTGTCCCAGTGAGACCACAATCTCAGGGTCGGGGAACACCTGTGCGAACTTGATCATCCGGTACAGGTTGGGGCGGTCAAACCCTCGCCCGTACCGCTTAGTCAATTGTCGTGACAGCGTAGCGACAATCTCCTGATCGTAGTCGGCACGCCGCTCCGCCAGGACCTCCGTCTCAATGAGGTGCCCGATCTGCCAGTTCATGAGCGTCAGCGCCGCGTTCGCCTGCGTGGCGACGGCCGCACGCGTCTGTTCGATCAGCGCCGACACCTGATCGAACAGATCGCCGGAGTCACCTGACCGCGCCAGTTCAGCCATCGCCCACCCCTTCATGTCCCGACGCATCGGACGGCTGTCATTGATGCGACCTGCCAGCTCAGGGATACCAGGTGCCTACGACAATCCGACGAACCTGCACGACGAACAAGACCGGGACTTCGAGGTGGTCAGATCAGACGTTGAAGCGAAACTCTACGACGTCGCCGTCTTTCATGATGTAGTCCTTACCTTCCATCTCGAACGGGTCGAATCGCTACGCGCCCGGCTCGCCACCATCGACGCCGACTATGGCGCCGGAATCATCGACGGGCTGCGCCACCGCTCCGCGACCGACCGCGTGTGCGTCGAACTCGAAGCCACCGAACCGAAGCCGTCCACGCAACGCACCGGCAGCGCACTCGGGGAACTCCTCGCCACCGGCAACCCCTCGGCAGCCTTCCTGGATGTGGGCCTGATGTCGCAGCGCGCCATGATCGACACCCTGTGCACGGTGGGCTGCGCCGAGGAACGCGGGGCTGAAAGGTATTCGACCCCAAGATGGTTCAGGTCATCTGGCGCGAATAGACAGCCAATTAGGTGTTGTTCGGGGAGGCCTTCTGTTGCCTCCTGGCCTTGAACTCATCGAACCGGGCACGCAGCACGTAGAGGTGATTGAGCAGTGCTTCAGTGAAGTCGAGCATGTCCTTGGCGTCTTCGGGTGACACGTCGTCGTCATCGTGCGAACCTGCGTTGCCCGTAAGCCGCAGGAGGTCAGCCCATTCCGTGAGATCGCCGCTGATGGTGCCCTGCTTTTCAAGGGCTTCTAGCTTCGTCTGAAGCGTCCCCTTGGTCGCGCCGTTCATGTGACAGGTCCGCTCCAGCGCGTGCCGGGCCATCATCACGCTCGCCCGGTACGCCTTCGCGTCAAAGCAAGTCCGGGCCTCGCTGAACTCTGCTCGCAGCTCTTCGGGGATGGCAGGGTTGAGGCGGCGCGGCGTCGGGAAGTAGATGCCAGGTGTATCCAACTCGTACCCTCCGCCGAAATCCTCGCGGACTTGTACGACGGGAGCTTGGCACTCCGCCGAGCTGCACGCAAGAAGCGCGAACTCGGCCGGCGGCTCCCACGATACGTTCTGCACGAACCTGCCGATGACGCGACTGCTTGCGACTTGGGAGCAGCTCGGGCAGATGAACGCGCGGATATCGTCGTCCTCTACAGGCCCGCGTTGCTCGGCCACATTAACCCACCTCTCCCATGCGCGGCACGGTGCCGTCGTCTGACTGTATCCACTGCTCTGAGCTACCGTCACGGCATCACTAGATGTCCCGGTGCCGCCCACACACGCACCCGCGCTCGCGCTCGCACCCCGCTGACTACGGGACTTCGATATCCAGCGTGGAGCGTGTTCCATGTCCCATCCTTGCCGTCTCGTCAGCATGAAAGCCGCACCGCCGCGACCTTGGTTGCAGCTACACCACCATTCAGCGCCGCGTCGCTGACGGAACCTTTCCGTCCATACGCGTGGGCAGTTGATCCGGGTCAATCCCGGCGACCTCGACGCGTTGGAGGCAGAGCCCGAGCTGGCCTTCCTCCGGTGGCCGATCCACGCACCCCCGTACGCCGACTTCATCGTGAGGTTGGTAGACGCCCGCGCCGTCACTCACCGGTCAACAGCACGACTGCATCGCCGCGATTCTGAGCGGGACTACGCCCACGCAATCCTGCACGCCTGCACCGCGATCACCGGTGGACGTGACGACCTGGACGAGGCCGTCCACATGCGGATTGTCCGCCAGCTCGTCCTGCAGCGCGGCGGGCACCGCTTCCACATCCTGATCGGCGAAGCGGCGCTGCACCGGACAGTCGGCGACGGCGCGGTGATGGCGGCGCAGCTCGAACACCTCCGCGGCGAACTGGACCGCCCGAACGTCCGGCTCGGTGTGATCACCCCGGATGCCGCGCACCGCGGCCCCTACGACGAACGTCATCGTGTGCGACCGCAACGAGGTGCTCACCGAGATCGCCATCACCGAACTGACAATCACCCGGCCGCCGGATCGGAGATCGCTTTGCACGAGAAGACCTTCGCCTCTGGTCGCCGATCAAGCCGCCTACTGCGACGCCACCCGAGCGCTCGTCCGAGGAGCGCCGGAGCGGCGCACATGCGTGACCCATTGCATCGTGATCGTGAAGGGGTCACCGCTCATCTTCGCTAAATGGGTGAATCGCACGTTAGTCAAGCGTGGAGCGGGTATGCCTTAGCTGAGAAAGGTCGATTACACCGCCACCTGGACGACACTCGGGGCGTTCGTAGACATCCGCACCGGGGGGCACCTTACATCCCGCATGTATTGGTTGATGTCCTTCGTCTGGCCAGCAGAACGCGAACATCTTCCAGTGTCTGAAGCCTTTGCGCTGCAATATTATTGCGCCAGGCTGGCGAATAAAAGGAACGTGCGGGCGCTCAAATGCGAGGCAAAAGTCGAACCCGCTGAGTTTCACGGTGCCACCTACGATCTCGGGTCCAACATTGATGAATCGGAGTCCGGCCGAGTTCATGCGTACCGGCCCCTCGAAACTACGGGGGAACATGTAGAACGCCCAGGTAATGGGCCACGCCGCTCCTCTCCACAGAATCTCCGCCAGCTGCGCCGAATCGACACCGAGCCTGAATCGGTTGGCAATCCGCCCATCGACCGTTGCGAGACCGGAAACGAGCGCACCCCATAACACCTTGAGCAGCCAGAGTTGCAGAGTTGGACCGTTCAGCACGGCAAACGCGCAACGGAACTCAGTATCGGTCTCGCGATGCAGCATCATCTCGGCTTGTTCATCCCGAAAAGCCTGGAAGAATGCCGACGCCACGGTATCGAGATGACTCAGCGCTCCGTTATGTCGTCCACAGAGTATCCGAGAGGACAGAGAGTTGACCCCCACGTCGGCATATGGCCGTTCACCCAGCCACGCCGCGTTGCCCACTCTGACGACACTTCCATCGGCCGCGATGTGCCGCAGCGTCTCGGCACTAAGCCAGTGTTCACGTGTGGTATCCCGAGAGCAGTCCGCGCTCACATTCCCATAGCAGTCCGGGTTGGCATAACCGGTCCTGGGGCCGGTGACGAGGGGTCGAGGGGGTTGCGCAACCCAGGATTGGTCACGGGCGCGATGGCAGCTGCGAGCACGACGCCGTGACCCGCACGGGCAGTCATCATCGGAATCGGGTCCGAAATAGCGATTGTTGTATCGCATGTCCGGTACGTGAATGAACTGACTAAGCGGACGTGGAGATAGTGGAACGGACGTCATGCCGCACCTCGTTTCGTAAGGTCAACAGTTGCCCAGCACCCGCGCAGTCCGCCTACTTGGCAGCGGCTTTGCCGCCTGATGTTGTTTGAAAACGGAACTCCACGACGTCGCCGTCTTTCATGATGTAGTCCTTGCCTTCCATCCGGACCTTGCCGGCGGCCTTGGCGGCGGCCATGGAGCCGTTGGTGTCGAGGTCGTCGAAGGAGACGATTTCGGCTTTGATGAAGCCTTTTTCGAAGTCGGTGTGGATGACACCGGCGGCCCTGGGGGCGGTGTCGCCCTGGTGGATGGTCCAGGCGCGGGCCTCTTTCGGGCCGGCGGTGAGGTAGGTCTGCAGACCGAGCGTGTGGAAGCCGGCGCGGGCCAGGGAGCGTAGGCCGGGTTCGGTCTGGCCGATGGAGTCCAGGAGTTCCTGGGCGTCTTCCTCGTCGAGTTCGAGGAGTTCGGATTCGACCTTGGCGTCGAGGAAAACGCCATCGGCGGGGGCGATCGCGGCGAGGAGTTCGGCCTTCTTGGCGTCGTCGGTGAGGACCGATTCGTCGGCGTTGAAGACGTACAGGAACGGTTTCGCGGTCATCAGGTGCAGGCTGCGCACTGACGAGAGATCGAACGAATCATGCTGGGAGAACAGGGTTTTGCCCGAGTTCAGGAGTTCCTGGGCCTGCTTGGCGGCGGTCAGTTCGGCGGCCAGGTCCTTGTTCTTCTTCGCCTCCTTCTCCAGTCGCGGGATCGCCTTCTCCAGGGTCTGCATGTCGGCGAGGATCAATTCGGTCTCGATGACCTCGATGTCGGCGAGCGGGTCGACGCGGCCGTCGACGTGCACCACGTCGTCGTCGGCGAACACGCGCACCACCTGGCAGATGGCGTCGGCCTCGCGGATGTTGGCCAGGAACTGGTTGCCCATCCCCTCGCCCTCCGAGGCGCCCTTGACGATGCCGGCGATGTCGACGAACGACACCGTCGCCGGCAGGATCCGCACCGAACCGAAGATCTCGGCGAGCCTGGTCAGGCGGACGTCGGGCAATTCGACGACACCGATGTTCGGTTCGATCGTCGCGAACGGATAGTTCGCGGCGAGGACGTCGTTACGGGTCAGGGCGTTGAAAAGGGTGGACTTGCCGACGTTGGGCAGACCGACGATCCCGAGGGTGAGGCTCACGGGGGGTCAGTCTATCGGGCGCTGCGGACCGGCTACCCGCCGTCCTCCCCGGACTCCGGCTTTCCGGCTGAACCGCCGGAACCCGCGGGAACGTCCGCGTCGGCGCCGGAGTCGTCATCCTCGCCGGAGGGCCCGTCATCGTCGGGCGTCAGCTCGTAGTCTTCGCCGATCGCCTCGGTGATCGGGGCGCCCACCGGCGGCAGCGTCTCCCCCGCCCGATCCGCGATCTGCTCGTTGAGGTACCGCAACGTAACCGCGATGCACGCCGCGGCGGGCACCGCCAGGAAGGCGCCGGTGATACCGAACAGCGTGCCGCCGAGGGTCACCGCGAGCAACACCACCACCGCGTGCAGATCCATCGACTTGGCCTGCAGCCACGGCTGCAACACGTTGCCCTCCAACTGCTGCACCGCCAGGATGATGCCCAGCACGATCAGGGCGGTGGTCATGCCGTTGGTAACCAGCGCGATCAGCACGGCCAGCGCACCGGCGACGAATGCGCCGACGATGGGAATGAAGCCGCCCATGAAGGTGATCACCGTCAGCACCCCGGCCAGCGGTACCTGCAGGATCAACAGGCCTGCGCCGATGAAGAAGGCGTCGATGAAACTGACCAGCGCCTGGGTGCGGATGAAACCGCCGAGGGTGTTCCACATCCGCAGCAGCACCTCACCGATGTGGTAGCCGGCGGGACGGCCGATGCTGCGGTCGAGCCACGGAACGAACTTCGGCCCGTCCTTGAGGAAGAAGAACACCAGGATCAGCGTGGTGAACATCGTGACGATCATCGAGGTGGCCGTACCGACACCGGTGAACACACCGGCGGCGATCGTCGTGGCGCTCGACTGCACCTTCTTGATGATGGTGGCCACCACGTTGTCGACCTGCTCGTCGTCAATGTTCAGCGGCGGGCCTTGCAGCCAGTCGTACACCTTGTTGATGCCGTCGGTGGCTTTGCTCGCAAGGTCGGGAACCTGGTCGATGATCGACGGGACGATGATCGCGAGGATTCCGGCGATCACGCCGAGACCGACCAGCATCATCACCACGGCCGCGGCGGCCGGGGGTACGCGATGTGCGCGCATCCAGCGGACCGGCGGCCACAGCACCGTGCACAGGACGACAGCGAACAGCACCGGCAGCAGCACCACCCAGGCCTGGCCCAGCACCCAGAACAGCACCCACAGACCAAGCGCGCACGCCACCACCTGCAGGCTGACGAAAGCGGTCGATCGTAGCCCGCGCAACATGATCTCGGTGCGGGTCGGGTACAGCTCGGGCACGTCGGCCTGCGCGTCAGCGGGTGTGTCGGTCACCTTCGCATCCTCACACATTCCGGTGAAATCCGGTGAGAGGACGATGCCATCTTGCGGGGTTTAGAGGATCGTCGCTTACGCTCCTCGCGCCTCAACCGGCGGAACAGGCGGCAGAAAGAGTGAACGATTCAGGCGCGGCGCGGACTTACGAGTGCCGGGAGCGGCGGCGGCGGCCGAACCAGCCTTCGATGGCTCGTGCCAGGTGGGTGATCGCCTCGAGTTCAAGGCAGGTGGCGGAGGCGGTCACGTCGGCGGCAGGACGCGGCTGTGCCGACAGGCGTTCCTCACGCCGGGTCTCGGCGTCGACGGCGTCGGCTCCGTAGAGGCCGGTCAGCAGGTCGCGCGCCCACTCGGGGTATTCCGACAGGGGTACGTCTCCGGCTCCCGGATCGGTGCCGCCCAGACGAAACGGTGTGCTCATACCCTCATTCTTACATGCGGTGTAATGCACATCACCATCGTGGTTGCAACGGTATCGATGATTGTCGTACCCGGCATGCATCATGTGTCACATGAGTCTCGCCGCTGTTCTTCTGGCCGTGGTCGCGCTGCTCGTGGGCTGTGCGCTGGGGTGGACCGCGCACGCCGCCCGCGGTGGGTCCGAACTGGCCGCCGCCCGCGCCGAGGCCGCCACCCTGCGGTCCTCGCATCAGATGGCCGCGGCATCGCTGGCCGCCGCGTCCGAGGACGCCGCCCGCAGGCAGTCGGCGGCCATCGGGTCCGCGGTGGGCCACCTCGTCGATCCACTACGCAGCACCCTCAACCAGCTCGGCGAGGAACTGCGCCGGGTGGAACACGGCCGCATCAACGCCTACGCGGGGCTGTCCGAGCAGGTCCGGGGCATGCATCAGACATCGCACCGGCTACAGGACCAGACCCGCGCGCTGACCAACGCCCTGCACACGCCGCATGTGCGGGGCCGCTGGGGCGAGGTGCAGCTCGAACGGGTCGTCGAACTGTCCGGAATGAGCAGGCACTGCGACTTCTCGACGCAGGTGTCGCGGGCGGGCAGCCGCGGCGACGACCCGTCGGGCATCCGTCCCGACATGGTGGTGCATCTGCCACAGGGCCGCGACATCGTCGTCGATTCCAAGGTGCCGCTGCACGCCTACTTGGAAGCCGCCTCCGAAACCGACCCTGACGCGATCGCCGAGGCGCTGACGGCGCATGCGCGGGCCCTGCGCGGGCACATAAAACAGCTCTCGTCAAAGGCGTACTGGTCGTCGTTCGACAACACGCCCGAACTGGTGGTGCTGTTCCTGCCCAGCGACCCGGTGCTCGATGCCGCCGCCCGCGCCGACCCGGACCTGATCGAGTACGCCTTCGGCCTGAATGTGGTCCCCGCCACACCCGCAACGCTGATGACCCTGCTGCGCACGGTCGCGCTGTCGTGGCGGACCGACGCGATGGCCCAGGACGCTGCCTCGATCCACCGGCTCGGTGTCGAACTGCACCAGCGCATCGACAGTGTCCTTACCCACATCGACCGTGTCGGGGTGTCTCTACGACGGGCCGTCGAGTCGTACAACTCTGCGGTCGGGGTGATCGACACGCGGGTCGCGGTCACCGCCCGCAAACTCGCGGGCCTCGAAGCGCTCGGTGACCTGGCAGAACCCACCACACCAGGCGAAGTCGACTCCGTACCCCGATCGGCCGTCCGGGCCCGTGAGACCGGCGACGACACCGTGCGTCCCATGATTCCCGGTAGTCGTGCCCAGCAACACTGAACTCCGAACACCGGGACATCGAACGAGAACACAGCCGCACCGGAGAAACACATGGGGCAGCGCTGCGACGCATCCGGGCATATAACCGGTACCGTCTAGGTGTGTTTTCTGCGCAACGAACCGCATCGGCGGTGCCCGCCGGCCAGCAGTCGGTGTTGCCCACCCTGCGTGGCGTGCCCTGGTGGGGTGCGGTTCTGATCGCCGTCGCGATCACCGCGGTCGGCGCGGGTATCGACGCCCGCAGCACCGACGAACTCGGCGCGACGTTCAAGTTCTGCTTCCTCGTCGGCTGTGTCGCCGCGGCACTGCTGGTGCGCCGTCGGGCCCTGTTCACCGCTGCGGCCCAGCCGCCGCTGGTGGCGTTCGGCGTGGGCATCATCACCCTGTACACGGTCAACGCCGACCGCTCCACGGCCAGCCTCAAGAGCCTGATCCTGCAGGTCCTGCTGCCGATCGCCGACGTGTTTCCATGGCTGGCGATCACTTTCCTGGTGACGCTGGCGCTGGTGGTGGCCCGTTGGTTCGTCACCAGACCACCGGCCGCGGAGCGGGCACCGGAGCGGAAGAAGGACTCATCGCCGGCGAAGGACTCGTCGCAGACCGGTTCGAAAGACGGTGCACGCGCGCGGTCGTCGAGAAGACTCGGCCGCAAACGCCCGGACACGCCGGACGCATCCGAGCCGACGTCGGGCGAGCAGCCAGTGGTCGTACCGCCCGGTCGCGGCCGTGGCCGCCGGGCACGTCCACACGGACCGGGCGGCGACCCCGCACCGGCACGAGCCGCCCGCACTGAATCGCCGACCCGCTCGAACGCGCCCAAACCACGCTCGGGGTCCGCACGCACCCCGGCCCAGGGTGGTCAGCGCCGGGCCACGGCCGGGCAGGTGTCCCGGGCGGCGGCCGCCAAGTCGTTCATCCCCGGATCGCCCGCCGATATCCGCGCCGAGGTGTTCGACGCACCGCCCCCCGAGCGCTCCTGACGCGACCGGGTTGAGTCAGAGTTCGCCGCGCACCCACTCGCCGAGTTCCCGCGCTGCCTGATCGACCAGTTGCGGCCAGTCGAGCGCCTTCTCGTCGGCGCTGTCGCTGACCACCTTCACCAGCGTCGCCGGAATCTCGAATGCGGCCGCGACGTGTGCGATCGCACAACCCTCCATGTCGACGAGGTCGGCGCGGGTGGCCAGCTCCGCCCGATGCGCCGGGTCGGCGACGAAGGTGTCGCCGGTGGCGAGCACCGTTCCGTCGCCGCCCGTGAGATCCCAGCTGTCGATCACCGGATAGCCCATCGCGGTGAGGGCGTCACTGCTGATGTCGTGCTCGATCACGGTCGACGGCACGAACAGGCCGGCATGGTGATCGTGCAGTGCACCCGCGGTGCCGATATTGACGATCCGCTGTGTCGGCGCACCCGATGCCAACTCACGGGTGAGAGCAAGGGCTGCGGCCACCTTGCCTATGCCGGTGATCAGCAGGCGCGCGCCGTCGGGAACGTAGCGGGCCTCCGATCGGGTCGCGGATACGAGGAGGACGCCGGGATCGAATGAGGTCACGCGCCTATGCTGCCATCGCCGCAATAGCCGGGCAGC
Source organism: uncultured Gordonia sp. (assembly GCF_937858515.1). Classification (NCBI taxonomy): domain Bacteria; kingdom Bacillati; phylum Actinomycetota; class Actinomycetes; order Mycobacteriales; family Gordoniaceae; genus Gordonia; species uncultured Gordonia sp. Next base: position 80,953 of record NZ_CALLZT010000169.1, read on the forward strand.
AGGGCCCGGCAGCGGGGCCGGTCAGGCTACGCACGGGCGCGGGCCGCCACCTTGCTGAAACGATTGTTGGCGATCCGCATCACAACCTCGTAGGGCAGCGCGAACTTACGCTTCCACCAGTAGCCGAAGCGGGTGTCGAACGAGGTGTAGACGATGAACCGGTTCTTCTCGACACCGGTGATGATCGCGGCGGCAGCCTTCTCCGGGCTGACCGCGATCTTGTGGAAGTTGTCCATCTGCTTACGCACCCTGGGGTCGTTCCTGTCGACGCCGACTATGTCGACGGTCCCGACCAGCGGGGTGGCCACGCCGCCCGGACACACTACCGAGACGCCGATGTTGTGCCGGCGCAGATCCATCCGCAGGACCTCGGACACTCCCCGGATACCGAACTTGCTGGCGCTGTAGGCGGCGTGCCAGGGCAGGGCCAGCAGCCCGGCTGCGGATGACACGTTCACCAGATGCCCGCCCTCGCCTCGCCGCACCATCTGCGGCACGAAGCACTCGATGATGTGGATGGGGCCCATGAGGTTGACATCGACCATCGACCGCCAGTGCCGATGCTCAAGGTTCTCCACGGTGCCCCAGGCCGATATCCCGGCAACGTTCATGACGACGTCCATGGTGCCGACCTGGTCATCGACCTCACGGGCGAAGGCCACCACCCAGTCGTAGTCCGAGACGTCACCGGCGCGGTGCAACACCACGGTGCCCCCGGACCGGCAGATATCCGCCGCGACGGCATCGAGGTCGTCGGCGCGCAGGTCGGTGAGCACCAGTCGCGCCCCGTCGCGGGCGGCGGCGATCGCCGTCGCTTTGCCGATGCCGCTGGCCGCGCCGGTGATGAGCACCGTACGACCGCGCAGCGTGGGCACCGGCGGCTTCATGAGGACGAGATCCTTCAATGCCATGGCTTGACCTTAATCAGCGATCGGCCGGGGCTCACACCACCCCCGACGCCCGGTGAGCAATGGTGCGACCCCGGCACCCGGGTGGATCAGAACGGCAGTTTGCCTCCCGCGAGACCGTACACGATCTCGAGCATCGCTTTGAGGACCTGCGAGAACACGTCCGATCCGTCGGTCGCGAGAATCTTTATGACCTCGGCGATGTCTCCTGCGGCGATGAGCTTCTGCACGAACGGCAGCACGATCCGCAGGCCGGCGAACGGATTGTCGTCGGCGGCCGGTGGGGCCGGTTGCGGCGGGTTACCCGTGCTCACCGGGGGTGTCTCGGCCGTCGGCGCGGTCTTGGTGACATAGCGGGTGATGCCGTCGGTGATGGCCAGCGCGTATTTGAGCTGCCCCTCCTTGGAGGTCAGCGCCATTGCGTCGGCGGGATTGGACAGGTTGCCCATCTCGATGAATACCGCGGGCACCGTGGTGAGGTTGACGGCCGCGATGTCCGAGCGCCCCTGCAGCCCGTCCCGGACACCCGCGTAATTGGCGGGCCGCAGGCCGGCGCTGACGAACGCGTCACGCATCGCCACCGATGCCGTGCGGCCGGCGCCGGACTGCACGCGATTGACCGTCTTGTCAGGGATCGGCAGCTTGGGCACGATGATGTGGAAGCCTCGCTTGCCCGCGTCCGGCCCTCTGGAGGTGGAGTCGGCGTGCAGGCTCACCGCCACCGCGGCGCGGGATCGGCTCGCCGCTGCGGCGCGCTGGTCGACGCAGCCACCCCAGCCGGTGTCGTTGGGGCGACTGAGCACGACCTTGACGCCCTGGCTTTCCAGTCCTGCCTTCACGAGCCTGGTGATCTGCCAGTTGACGGTGTGTTCGGGGACTCCGTTGACGGAGGTGCTGCCGGTGGTCTGGCAGTCCTTCTTGCCGCCGCGACCGTCGGGCACCTGCGCGTCGAGCCGGTGACCGGCGGCGCTGCCCTGGTGTCCCGGATCGAGGAACACGGTGGTGCCTGCCAGCGGGGCGGCATGGGCTTCGGGAGCGACGAGGGTGGTCGCGGCCACCGAGGACGCCGCGGCGATGGAAACCGCGACGGTAATCGTGCGCGCTCGGGCGAATCGGGTCTTGATCATGCAGCGTGGGCACGACGACGCACAACGTGCGCGGTGTCGGTGCCGCCTCCCTTCAATTGCGCAACTTTGGTCACAACAGTCACATTTGTAACAAGTGAACCAGAGATGCGCCAGGAAGAGAATCCGGCGTGAGCCGTCGGGATCAATCGTTAGACAGCTGTGACGCGGCCGGAAGATGCCGGGTGATGCGCAGGATTCCGAACTCGTCGTCGAGGTCCGGGTCGGCGGACAATCCCTCGATATCGGCCCTGACCTGGCCCGCGTCGAGATCGGTGCCGATGACAACCAGGCTGCTTACGGGCGCGGCGGGCATCCGCCGAACTCCGGTCCGCTCGGTGCGCACGAACCCGCCGACGGCATGCACCGCGAACTGCTCAGCCGCACCGGCCGGCCACACCACGCCCTTGATTCGGTAGCACCCGGTGGGTGGCCGCTCAAGCATGGCGGCCAGCCGCCGGGGATCGATCGGGCCCACTACCTGCACAGATACCGAATCGAAAGCATCATGCAGGTGCGTATGGTGGCCCTGCTCCCCCGCCCCGCGATCGTCGGCACGCAGCAGTTCGTCGAGCGTCAGTTGCCGTGGCAGGTCGTCGCCGGGTTCGGGCCGATCCGACAGGTCGAACAGCGCGTCGCAGTCGATGCGGCCCTCGGTGGTCACGATCCGCGGCGCCGTCGGATTGAGTTCACCGACCATCGCGAGCACCCCGGCCAGGGTGCGATCGTCGGCGAGGTCGGCCTTGTTGATCACCACGAGATCGGCGATCGCGATGTGGCCGCCGATCTCCGGATGGCGCACATGCGTGCCTGCGGCGGCGACCGCATCGAGCACGTACACGAGCCCGCCGTACCGAACCGCCGGATCGGCGACCCGAGCCACCATCCTGATCAATGCACGAGGTTCGGCGATCCCACTGGCCTCCACGACTATGGCGTCCAGCCCCGCCGGCGCGGCGGCGAGCCCGCTCAGCGCCTCGGCCAGGCCGTCGGCGTCGACGGTGCAGCACAGACAGCCGTTTCCGAAACTGATGGTCCCCGCACTCTGCCCCGACACCAGCAGCGCGTCGACGTTGATGGCCCCGAAGTCGTTGACGACCACTCCCAGGCGCGCCCCGGCCGTGTTGCCGAGCAGCGCGTTGAGCAGCGTCGTCTTACCGGCACCCAGAAATCCGGCGACGATGACGACCGGGATCGCCCGCCGGTCGCGGCGCGAGCTCACGACCCCGCGGGAACCGCGCCGGGCACGCACTCCGGGCACACGACGCGCAGTTCCCGGCCGAGCCGATCCGGGTAATTCTCGATGTTGGCGGTGGGTGCGCCGCATTCGGAGCACCGCCCGATCACCTCGGTGTGGTCGGAGAAGTCGACGGTCATCCGGTCGTCGAAGACGAACATCGACCCTTCCCACAGGCCGTCGTCACCGTAGGTCTCGCCGTAACGCACGATGCCGCCGTCGAGTTGGTAGACATCGCCGAAGCCGCGGGCCCTCATCAGCCGCGTGAGCACCTCGCAGCGCACCCCGCCGGTGCAGTAGGTGACCACGGTGCGGTCCTTGAGGTGGTCGAAGGCCCCGGCGTCCAGAAGCGGCACGAAGTCGCGGGTGGTGGCCACGGGCGGGACGACGGCGTTCCGGAACCGGCCGACCTGCGCCTCGATGGCGTTGCGTCCGTCGAAGAAGACCACGTCCTCGCCCTTGTCGGCGACCAGCTGATGCACCTGTTCGGGGGTCAGGTGCTCGCCCCCGCCGACCACGCCGGACTCATCGACCTCGAGTTCGTCGGGCACCCCGAACGTAACGATCTCCGGGCGCACCTTGACGCTGAGTCTGGGGAAATCCGTGCCTGTCCCTTCGGACCATTTGATGTCCGCGCCGGAGAATGGCGCGTACTTGCGGGTGGCCCTCACGTACTGTTTGACGGCGGAGATGTCGCCACCGACCGTGGCGTTGATCCCGTGCGGCGACACGATTATCCTGCCGGTGACCCCGGCCGACTCGCTGACCGCCTGCTGCCACAACCTGATCGCCTCAGGGTCCGGCAGGGGGGTGAATACGTAGAACAGCACGATCTTAGGGGTTGCCACGGTGCAATGGTACGGACACGGGAGGCACGGACTCGGGGCGCACGAACCCGACAGGCACGCACACTGCGGCCCCCGGCCGGGAACTCGCCGCCGGGTCGCCGTCGCGGGCCTCGGGGTGGTCGCGGCGCTGCTGACCGCCGGGTGCTCCCTGCTCGACAACTCGCCCCCCGAGCGCATCGAGCTGCCCCCCACCGATGAGTTGTCGACCGTCGCGGCACCGTCGACATCGACGCCGAGGACGCGCGGCGACGAGGGCGTCGATACCCCGAACCGGCTGCGGGCGGGAACCATCGGGCGAGTCATCTCCATGGCACCGCGCGCCGATATCGCCGACTACGGCATGGGCGCCACTACGCGCAACGGCTCGCGGGGCAACGCGTCGGGCTATCACTTCTCCACGCCGGACCGCCAGCTCAACTGCTCCACCTCGCTCGACAGCCGCACTCTCGTATGCCGGGCCCTCGACGGCGATCTCACCGGCGAACCGACCGCAGGCACGTCCTCGACCGGCGGTGGTGCCATGGCGTGCGACCGGTCACGAAACCTGGTGACGCTGAACTCGGAAGGGGCCGGTCTGGGACTGTGCGACGCGGGTAAGGATGTCAATCTCCTCTACCGGAGCACCGTGCTGCCCTATGGCACCACGATCACGATGTCGCGCATTTCGTGCCTCACGGACGTGTCCGGACTGTATTGCCTGGAATCGCGTACCAAGAGCGGATTCCTGATCACCGGATCCCAGGTCGCCTATCTCGACGCCACAGATCCGGCACCGAAATCAATGGTCTCGGCCGCCGATCCGGACGATACCGATACCGGCACGACGGATGTGACCGACACCGCACCGGAACCCGGTGGTGATGCCGCCGACAACAGTGATACCACCGACGACGGTGATCCGGGTTCCACGGAATCGGAAAACAGCACTCCAGGTGCCGACACCACCGACAATGGCGTAACTTCGACCACACCTCGGTAGAAACCTTACATTTCCCTGTGAATCAGGGACATTTCTTCGACACTGTGCCGAACCCCTCCGCACACATTCGTCGCCGCATTTCGAACATATACACCTTCGCGGACAACGGCGATGGCCGAAGCATCGTTTTGTTGTTGTATGCTGAGTTTCAGCCTTTCGGTCCGTAGTCCGGCCGATATAGGTTCGTCACGACTTTGGCTATCACGAACGGAGCGCAGAATGGCAAAGAAGGAAGTGATCCAGGTCATTGATGATCTGGATGGTGCAGCACTCGATGAATACGAAACCATCGAGTGGAGCCTCGACGGTAAGACGTACGAGTTCGACACTTCGGCGGAACATGCCCAGGCGTTCCGTGACGCCCTCGCGACGTATATCGATGTCTCCCGCGTCACCGCGCCCGCCCGTGGCGCTCGCCGCGCCGTGGCAACCCGCAGCGGCAGCGGCAGGACCAAGGAACAGACCCAGGCGATCCGCGAGTGGGCACAGGCCAACGGCTATGAGGTCAGCGACCGCGGCCGCATCTCGCACAGCGTCATCGAGGCATACGAGTCCGCCCGCTGAATCTTCGCCCACCCAGCACAGATGCGCCGCCGGCTCCGGTAGCCGGCGGCGCATCTGTGCTGGGACGGGTGATCGTACCCTGAGTGGCTACTTAATCTCGGTCCGCAGAATCCGCAGAATTCCGAACGCCAACGGAATTCCGATCCAGACGATGCCCGAGACGATGAAGCGCATCCATTCGCCGCCCGTGGCCCAGTCACCGGACTGGAACGGAACCTGCGTGGCCCCCGAATCAATCCATTCACCCACGCTGTCGCCGAACGAGGGCAACAGCTCCGAGACGATACTCAGAGCGGTGGGCAACGCGAAGTAGGCGACGATCGCACCCGGCGTGTTGAGGATCAGCGCCGCGAACCCGAATCCGAGCAGCAGACCGAAGATCTGGATGACAAACGCATTCACGATACCGGCGGCCGAGAATGACCACGACCCGGCCGGATCGGAATAGAGAATTCCGGCGATGACAGTGCCGATGGCGCCCAGCACGAGGCTGAGCGCGACAGCCCCCACAGCAGCGGCGAATGCGGCGACGAGTTTGGCGATGACCACCCGCTCCCTGCGGGGTTCCATCGCGAATGTGGTGAGCGCGGTGCGCTGACTCCATTCGCCGGTGACCAGCAGAATCGCCATGACCGGCAGGATGATCGCGGTGGGAATGTTCATCAGGCCGAAGATCTCGCCGAAGCTCAGATTCTCCGGCTTGTTCCGGTTGCCTGCGAGCAGGCCGATCATCACGGCCAGCGTGATCAGGCCGATGGAGGCGATCAGCCAGAATCCGGCGCGGGTGTCGATGAGTTTGCGCATCTCGACTCGGATGAGCCGGCTCAACGGAATGCCGGACCTTCCCGCGCCGACTCCTGTGGTTGTCGGGGTGGCTGAAGTGGTCATTGCGGTGCCCCCTGGGTGGCTGAACCCTCACGCGCGGTCGCCGCGGTGAGATCGAGAAACATCTGTTCGAGGTTGGCCCCGTCGCCCGGGCGCAGTTCGACGAGCGGGATCTGGATGCGGGCGGCGAGCCGGCCGATGTCCTCGGGTGCTGCGTCGGCGATGAAGCCGCCCTCGACGACTGGCCGGGCAACGATACCGGCGTCCGTCATGGCCTGCGCCAGCGCGCCGTCGTCGAGCGACCGCACGCGGGTTCCGTTGCCTGCGAGCAGTTCATCCTTGGTGCCCTGCGCGACGATCCGACCGTGCCCGATGACCACCAGGTCGTCGGCGATGATCTCGATCTCATGCAGCAGATGCGAGGACAGCAGCACCGTGCCGCCTCGGTCGGCGTAGTCGCGCAGGAGTGTCCGCATCCAGTGGATTCCCGCCGGATCGAGTCCGTTGGCTGGTTCGTCGAGGATCAGGATCCGCGGGTCACCCAGCAGCGCGTTCGCGATACCCAGGCGCTGGCGCATGCCGAGTGAGTAGTTGCGCACGCGGCGCTTGGCCTCCTCCGGGGTGAGGCTGACCATCGCCAGCATCTGCTCGACGCGGGCGCGGCTCACCCCGAGCGTCATCGCGCTCAGGTGCAGGATCTCGGCACCGGTGCGTCCGGCGTGCTGTGCCGACGCGTCGAGCAGCACGCCGACCTGGGTGGAGGGATTGGGGATGTCGCGGTATACGACACCGCCGACGGTGGCCGTTCCGGCCGTGGCCGGCGTCAGACCTGCGATGATGCGCATCGTCGTCGATTTCCCGGCGCCGTTGGGACCGAGGAAACCGGTGACCCGTCCCGGTTTTGAAGTGAATGACACGTCATCGAGCGCGACATAGTCGCCGTATCTCTTGGTGAGGTGTTCGACTGTGATCATGTCACCCATCCTTACCCGACGAAGGCGGCGAGCGCATCGAACGACGGAACGAGCCCGGATCCGCCGACAGTCCCCTACAGTCGATCGCCTCGGGCGCGGACCCCGACGACGTCGCGGCACCGGCGACGTAATTCGCCCTCGAAACCCGACCGCAGGGTGTCGTGCGCGGCGCGGCATCCTCGGCACGCACCGCCCAGATCGACCGTGACCACGCCGTCGCACACGTCGACCAGCTCGATCCGGCCGCCGTGTGAACGTACGTAATCCCCGACCTGGGTTCTGATCACGTCGCGGGCGATGTCTTCTATCGCCCTGTCTGAGGAGGCGCGATCGTCGGGGACCATCGCGTTCGGGAGCCAGTCACCGGGGGTGCGCAGTGCGTCGGTCAGCGCGGCACGGACGGCCGGGCCGATCCGCCGCCACGCCGACGAGTCCGCGGTGATGAGCACCGAACGCGGACCCACGCTGATCTCATCGATCGTTCCCTCGTTCTGCATCCGGCCGAGCTCGCGCGGTGCCCGGACCGGTCCCCGGATATCCAGGACGCCGGGAGGGATGATCCACCGGATCTGCCCCGGCAGCTCGCCTGGTTCTGGATGCATGGCAACAACGTTCGGCACCGCCGGCATCACCACACCCAGACGGCGATGGTGTGCGCGAGGTACGCCATCAACCACGCCAGCAGTGAGTACGCGCCGAAGATGATCAGCGGCCAGCGCCAGGTGGCCGTCTCCCGCCGCAGCACGGCCAGCGTCGAGGTGCATTGCAGCGCGTATACGAAGAAGATGAGCAGCGCGACGATGGTCGGCGGGGTGAAGACCTTCTCCCCCTTGTTCTCGCCGTCGTCGTAGCGTGCCGCTTCGAGCCGGGAAGCCGGGTCCTCGGGATCCTCGGCCGCCGACATCTGGCCCAGCGTCGCGACGAACGTCTCGCGTGCGGCCAGCGACGACAACACCGCCACATTGGTCTTCCAGTCGAAGCCGAGCGGATCGAAGACCGGTTCGACGCCGTGCCCGAGGCTTGCCGCGATGCTGTTGTTCATCGTGTACGTCGACACCGCGGCCGAGTCGGTGGGGTCGATACCGGCGGAGACGAGGTCGGCATCCGAGCGCATGGGCAGGTTGAGCAACGCCCACAGCACCACGGTCGCGAACAGGATGATGGTGCCCGCCTTGCGGATGAAACCTTTGACCGGCGACCAGATCTCGACGAGCATCAGCTTCCACGACGGCACCCGGTAGGGCGGCATCTCCATCGTGAACGGCATCATCGGCCCGCGGCGCGCAGAGAACACCGAAATGATCTTGGCGACGGTCATCGTCGACATCGCGCCGAGCAGATACAGGCCGAACAGCACGGCACCTTGGGCGTTGAAGATCCACACCTTCGAGTCCGACGCGATGAGCATTCCGATGAGCAGGGTGTACACCGGCATTCGCGCCGAACACGTCATCAGCGGCAGCGACATCATGGTGGCGAACCGCTGCCGCGCCGACGGCATGGTGCGTGTTGCCATGATTCCGGGAATCGCGCACGCCACCGACGAGAGCATCGCCACGAACGCCCGGCCTTCCAGACCGACTGTGCCCATCACGCGGTCCATCAGAAACGCCGCGCGTGAGAGGTATCCGAGTTGTTCGAGGAATGTGATGAGAACGAACAGCAATGCGATCTGCGGTACGAACACGAGCACGCCGCCCACACCACCGATGAGCGCGTCGGCGACAAATCCGGTGAACCAGTTGTCACCGCCGACGTCGTACACCCAGCTGCTGAGTTCGGCGAATCCGGTTTCGACATAGTCCTGCAGCGGTGCGGCCAGCGCGAAGATGGTCTGGAAGAAGCCGAACATCACCGCGAAGAAGATCAGTGTCCCGAGCACCGGATGCAGCAGAAAACGGTCGATGCGTTCGGTGAGCGGGTCGGGCCGCGGCGACCGGTAGTCGGATTCGGCCAGTACCGATTCGGTCCACGCCGCCCATTCCTCGGTGCCCGATGACGGCGGGCCGATCACCGGATGCGCCCAGCCGGTGATGTCGCCGAGCAGCGAACGTACCTGCGTGCCCGAGCCTTTGCGCCGGCCGTCGATGGCCACCACCGGAATACCAAGTGCCGTGGCGAGTCTGCCGGAGTCGACTGATCCGCCACGGCGGGTGAGTTCGTCGATCATCGTCAGGCACAGGACGGTCGGCAGGCCGAGCGAGATGACGTCGGCGATCAGGCCGAACGAGCGGCGCAGGGTTCCGGCGTCGGCCACCAGCAGAATGGCGTCGGGTTTGGCCACGCCGGTGATCTTTCCCGCGAGCACGTCGGAGACGACCTTCTCATCGATGCTGACGGGCGTCAGGTCGTAGGTACCGGGAAGGTCTTCGAGGGTGATCTGTTTGTCGGCGGTCTTCACGATGCCGACGGTTCTGCTGACCGTGACGCCGGGATAGTTGCCAGTTTTCGCCTTCAGCCCCGTGACGGCGTTGAACACCGTCGACTTTCCGGTGTTGGGCGCACCGACGAGTGCCACTTTCGCCGACGACGAGGCAAGCACCTTCGTCGAGACCGCCGTTCCGGAATCACAATGCGGACAAGTTGTCTCGGTCTCGTGGCCGTGTTCGCAGTGCTCGCTCATGATGCCGCCCCGGCAGGCTCGTCGATGTCGACCTCGATCAGCGAGGTCTGCGCCCCGCGCAGGCAGATCGAGGTGTCCCGGAAACGATACTGGCGCGGATCACGCAACGGCGCCGCACGCAATACCGTCACCTCGGTCCCGCGCACGAGACCCATCACCGCGAGACGGTGTGCCACATGTGGTTCCGCGTTGCCGGAGATTCCCACGACGGTCGCGGTGTGGCCGGGATGCACACGATCGAGCGTGCTGCGCCGGATGCGGGCGGGGCCATCGGCATCGGCGGACGTCGTTGTGTGCTGGGCTGATTCAGACATTTCTCACCTCAGATGAGAAATGTACGCTCAGGCAAGGCTCAGCTTCACCAGACCAAAGTCCCGTCGAGTACGTCGAACGACCCGTGTCCGGTCCCGCTCAGAGGTCCCAGATTCGAGGCCCCAGAGACTCGGAAGCCCCAGAGACTCGGAGGTCTCAGAGGCCGAGCCCGGTTCCGTGCACGCCGTGTTCGTCGATAAGGGCCAGTTCTTCGTCCGTGAAATCGGGGAAGTTCAGGGCCGCCACATTGTGATCGAGCTGCCAGGTGGAGCTGGCACCGATAAGCGCCGAGGTCACCTGCGGGCGGCGCAGCACCCACTGCAACGCCAGCTGCGCCAGCGACTGTCCACGGGACTCGGCGAGCTTGTTCAGCTCGCGGGCACGCTGCCGGTAGGTGTCATCGATGACACGGGGGTTCAGGAATGTCGAGTTGACCGCCCGCGCACCGTCCGGAATCTCCTCCAGGTATTTGTCGGTCAGAAGTCCTTGAGCCAGAGGCGAATACACGATAAGCCCGAAGCCGTCACGCTCGGCGGTGTCGAGTAGCCCGTTCTGTTCGATGCGCCGGTCGAAGATCGAGTACCGCGGCTGATGAATGAGCAGCGGAACATGCTCGGCGGCAAGGGCTTCGGAGATGGCATGGGCTCGTTCGGGCAGATAGTTGGAGATGCCGACGTACAGCGCCTTACCCTGCCGCACCGCCGACACCAGACCGGACACGGTCTCCTCCAACGGCGTGGACTCGTCGGGGCTGTGGTGATAGAAGATGTCGACGTAGTCGGTGCCCAGGTCGCGCAGACTGTGATCCAGCGAGGCGAGCAGCGATTTGCGTGAGCCGCCCTTCAGATACGGACTCGGCCCGATAGGATTGCCCGCCTTGGTGGACAGGATCAGCTCATCACGGTACGGCGCAAGGTCTTTCGCCAGCACCCGGCCGAAGTTCTGCTGAGCGGACCGATGCGGCGGACCGTAGCGGTCAGCGTTGTCGAAATGGGTGATACCCAGATCGAAAGCGTGCAGGATGATCTCGCGCTGCGTTTGGTAGGGGTAGTCGCTGCCGAACTTCTGCCACAGCCCGAAGGAGAACGCGGGAAGGTCGAGGCCCGAGCGTCCGGTACGCCGGAACGACGCGTCGTCGTAGCGATCCGGGTCGGCGGTGTAGGTCAGTTCAGTGGGTCCGTGGGACACGGGCTTCCTTCCGGTCGAGTGGGTCATCGGCGGGGCGATCCGGCCGACAGACAACCACCCGGCAGCATTCGTCGTCACCTGTTGTGCCCGCGGTGATCTCAAGTCGACGCGAAACCACTGTGCGGCACTAGCTTTCGTGGAGTCCTCAGCCATCGCCGAGCGGGAAAGCAGTCATGAGCATCGCCGACACCGAATACCTCTGGTACATCCCCAATCAGAACGAGCCCGGTCATCGCGGCGACACCGCCGTCGACGGCCACAACAGTCTCGACACACTCACCGAGCACGCGCTGGCCCTCGAACGCAACGGCTGGCAGGGCGCGCTCATCGGCACCTCGTGGGGACGTCCGGACACCTTCACGGTGGCCACCGCACTCGCCGCGCGCACCAGCACATTCGAGCCACTGATCGCGGTGCGGCCCGGTTATTGGCGGCCGGCCAACTTCGCGTCGTCGGTGGCAACGCTCGACCATCTCAGCGGCGGCCGGGTACGGATCAACATCGTCTCCGGGAAGGACAATCTCGGCGCCTACGGTGACGGCGAGGCACAGCAGGCCGATCGCTACGACCGGACCCGCGAATTCATCCAGATCATCCGCAGACTGTGGACCGAAGAGAACCTCACCTATCGCGGTGAACACTTCTCGGTCGAAAACTCCACCGCTGTACCGAGAATCGCCGCACGCGAAGGTCGGCCGCACCCGAAGATCTACTTCGGCGGGGCGTCGGAGGCCGCCGAACGGGTGGCCGCCGCCGAGGCCGACGTCCAATTGTTCTGGGGCGAGCCGCTCGACGGTGTCGCCGAACGCATCGACCGGCTCAAGAAACTGTCGGAGACCGTCGACCGGCAGCACGCTCCACTCGAATTCGGTTTGCGCATCACCACTTTCATCCGGGACACCACCGACCAGGCGTGGGAGGAGGCGCAGGCCAGAGTGGTGAAGATGGCCGAATCCGTGACCGCCACCACCGATTTCGTGCGCCGACGCGAAGCCGTCGGCCAGCGTCGCCTGTTCGATCTGGCCTCGCGCGGCGAAGTGCTCGATGACAACCTGTACACGACGCCCGGCAAATTCGGGGGTGGCGGCGCCGGCACCACCTGGCTGGTCGGGTCCGCCGAGGACGTCGCCAAATCCCTGCGCAAATACGCCGACCTGGGTATCACTCAGTTCGTGCTGTCCGACACCCCGTATCTCCGCGAGATCGAACGCCAGGGCACCGAGTTGCTCCCTCTGCTGCGCGACTGACGGACGCGTCGGTCCGGTCCGTACGCGCCGGCCGCGGCGCCGGGTACATTCGTGCCATGGGTTGGGACTCGCCGCAGCCGGCACAGCATCCGGAGGTCGTCACGGCGGAGGGCCGGGTGCGCGGGCGGTGGCGGCCTACCACCGGCGCATCCTTGTCGGGCGAACCTTTGTCCGGCACGCCCCTATCTGCGGCGTTTCTGGGGATCCCGTTCGCCGAGCCACCGGTCGGTGAGCTCAGATTCGCCGCCCCCGTCCCGAAAGCGCCGTGGGACGGTGTTCTCGATGCGGCCGGATTCGGCGCCACCCCGCAGCGCGGCGACCCGGGTGTCACACTCATCCCGGAGCCGAGCGTGCCGGGTGCGAGCACCCTCAACGTCAATGTCTTCACTCCCCTTCCGCGGCAACAGGTTCCGGGTCTTCCCGTGATGGTGTGGATTCACGGTGGCGGCTACAGTGCCGGATCGCCGGCCAGCCCCTGGTACGACGGCCGCAACTTCAACCGAGACGGCGTGGTCACGGTGACCATCTCCTACCGCCTCGGTTTCGATGGTTTCGGATGGATCGAAGGGGCGCCGTCGAACCGGGGCGTGCGCGACTGGCTGCTGGCGCTGGAATGGGTCCAGCGCAACATCGCCGCGTTCGGGGGCGACCCCGGCCGGGTGACCATCGCGGGGCAGTCGGCGGGCGGCGGTGCGGTCACCACGCTGCTCGGCATGGAAGCCGCGCAGCATCTGTTCCATGGCGCGTACTGCATGTCGGGGGCGGTGAATGCGCTACCCGCGGCCAGGGCGCAGTCACTCGGACGGTCCTTGGCCGAACGGGCCGAAGTATCCCCGACCCGCGCCGGATGGTCGGCCGTGACCGAGGAACGCGTTCTCGAGCTACAGGAGGCCGAGACGTCGATCAACCTGCGCACACTGAAATCGATGAGGACCGGTGGATTGCCGCTGGGCCCGACCGTCGACGGCGATCTTATCCCGCGATCACCGCTGGCGTCGTTGCGCCAGGGCGTCGGCGGCGACAAGCCGTTCGTGGTCGGTTCCGCCGACGATGAATTCACGATGATGCCCGACCGGGCCGCGAAGATACTGCGGTGGGTTCCCCGTAGTGGTGTCCTGCGACTGGCCGGACTGACCGGAGACAGCCGGACCGCGTACCTCGCCGACAACGCGGACGTGGCGGCGCTGGGCAAGGTGCGGCTGGCGGGCCGGGTACTGACCGACGCGTGTTTCCGGGCCAACGTGCTGCGGATGCTGCATGCCCGCGGACCGGGACCCACCTGGGCGTACCGGTTCTCGTGGCCGTCGGCGAACAACGGAGTGGCCGGGCACTGCATCGATGTGCCGTTCTTCTTCGACTGCCTCGACGGCCCGGCGGTGGAGCCCATCGCCGGACCCTACCCGCCGCAACAGCTGGCTGATGAACTACATTGTGCGGCAGTTAGTTTCGTAACCAAGGGCGAGCCCGGCTGGTCACGCTACGACGAGCCGGGCAGCCCGGTACAGATCTTCGACGCGTCGTCGGCCATCCGGCCCGACGGCTACGCGTCGGTGCGCGCGATGCTCACACCCCGGGCATAGCTCACGAACCGGGGTTGTCGGGGTCGTCGGGGTCGTCGGGGTCGTCGGCGACCAACGCCTGGTACTGCGGGAAGCGCGTCAGAAACGACTGGACATAGGTACAGACCGGGACGATCTTGAGCCCCTCCGCGGCAACCTCGTCGAGCACCGAATGCACCAGAAATCGGGCGAAACCCTTTCTCTCGTAAGCATCGGTGGCAACCGTGTGCAGCAGAACGATGGTGCCGTCATCGTGCCGCCGGTATCCCTCCAAGCCGATGAGCTCGTCACCGGACCACAGCTCGAACCGTTCCCTGGCGCGGTTGTCGCGCAGCGCGGGCTCCGGGTCGAGGGCGAGGGTCGGCGGCGGAACCGGAATTTCCGTACTCATCCATCCACCGTAGACCCGTAATCCGGCGGCGGGCAGAGATCTGTTGACAGAATCTTTTACTCTGTTAGAGTAAAAGATATGAGGAAGACGACCACCGGACAGGCGATCAACCTGATCTGCCGTGCCGGCACCGCCCGCGACCTGTTCGACGGCGACCCCGGCAGCGATACCGACCGCAGGGCCGCCCGTCTCCGGTTCCGATCACTGCTCATGGCGGTCCACCCCGACCGCGGCGCCACGACCGGGCGCGACAACACCGATGTGGCGGCGCGACTGTCGGAGCTGTACGCGGACTGGCGACGGGGCACCGATGCGGCATCGAGTCCGCATGTGGTCGGCGCCGGCGGCACCTACGCGCTGCGAAACCGCTTGTGGGCCAACGATCGTGTCGCCTGCTACGGCACCGGCGAGCCCGGCGAGCGGGTCGAACTCGACCGGACCGCCGGCGGCCGATGCACGAGTGCACTCGGCGAGGTGTGGCCCGATGTCGCGGCGCGCGGAATGTCGGCATTCGTCCCCGACACCGTCGACGCCGCGGTCACCGACGGACGCGGCTGGATCGCGTACCGGATACCGGAGACGATGGCGTCGCTGCGTGAGGTGCGCGAGGCCTATCCCGATGGCCTCGACGGCCGGGACTGGGCGTGGATGCTGCGCCGGATCCTGATGACGCTGGCCGCCGCCGGCCGCGCGCACGGCGCCCTCACCGTCGACACCGTCCTCATCGAACCCGAGCAGCACGGTGTGCTGCTCACCGGATGGACAGCCGCGCTCGGTGGCGACGGTGCGGCCCTGGCCGATCTCACCGATGCCATGCTCGCACCGGGCGAACCGCGCCAGTCGCAGTTCATGCGTGCGGCGCAACGGCTTTCCCCCGAAAGGCAGCTGGCCGAATACGACCTGCTGCTACGACACGTGTACGGCCGCAGACGATTCCGGCCGTTCACCATTCCCGGCAGATCCAAGAACAACTGATAGGAGGCCCATCATGGGTGGAGGATATTGGGACACAAGCGCTTTCCAGGCTGCCGCGGCGGCCCGCAAGGCGGCCGGAGATCCCGACTTCGGATACAGCAACACCATGCGCAACCTGCCGCGCGATCAGCGCACCGCGGCCCCCGCGCTCGACGTGTTCGGTGCGCAGAGCCGCGAGGCCCGCGACAGCGACGAACACCCCGCGTCGACACCGATCGTCGTCCTGTTCGACGTCACCGGATCGATGGGTATGGTGCCGGTGACCGTGCAGAAGCGGCTCGGCGACCTGCTCGGACTACTCACCCGGGGTGGCTACGTGGCCGATCCGCAGATCATGATCGGGGCGATCGGTGACGATCAATTCGACGACGTGCCACTGCAAGTCGGACAGTTCGAATCGGACAACCGCATCGACGACCAACTGCGTGACATCTTCCTGGAAGGCGGTGGCGGTGGCGACAAACGCGAAGGCTACGCCCTCGCCGCCTATTTCCTGAACACCCGCGCCCAGACCGACGCCTGGGATAAACGCGGTCGCAAGGGGTATGTGTTCTTCATCGGCGACGAGATGAACAAAGCCGCCGTGTACGCGCAGTCGGTACGACGGATCATCGGCGACGACCTCACCGAGGACCTGCGGGTCGACCAGGTGTACCGGGAGCTGGCCCAGCGGTGGCACACGTTCTACGTGCTGCCCAATCTGACCAGCTACTACGACGATCCGGAGATCGAGAACCACTGGCGACCGCTGGTCGGTGAGCGCTTCCTCAAACTCGATGACCCCGACGGGGTGGCCGACCTGATCGCGCTGACGATCGGGATGACCGAGGACGCCATCGACCTCAAGGACGGATTGGCGGATCTGAAGGCCGCCGGTTCCACCACCCACGGCGCCGTCGGTAAGGCCCTGAAACCGTTCGCGGGGCGCTCGGTCACCACCGGTGGCGGCCGATTGCCGGCGGATCTGTGACCGTGCGGCGTACGGGCTCGCCGATAGTGCGCCCGAAGGGCTCGCCCATCGTGGTGGTCGGTCTCGGCTATGGCGACGAATCCAAAGGCGCCACAGTCGATTATCTGGCCTCCACGATCGGCGACACCGCGGCGGTGGTGCGCTGGTCCGGGGGAGCGCAGGCCGCGCACAACGTGTGTCACGGGCCGCGGCAGCACACGTTCCGGCAGTTCGGGTCGGGCACGCTGCGGGGCGTGCGCACGATTCTGCGGGCACCGATGATGGTCAATCCGATCTCGCTGGCCGCCGAGGCTGCCGAACTGGCGGCTCTCGGGGTCGGTGACCCGCTTGGGCTGGTCACCGTCGACCCTGGCGCTCTGGTGACGACGCCGATTCATGTGGCGATGAATCGAGCGCGCGAGATCGCGCGCGGCGATGGCCGGCACGGTTCGTGCGGAGAGGGTATCGGCGAAACCCGTGCCTACGCACTGGCGGTCGAAGCTCATGCACGGCAGGGTGATTCGATCGGAAACTTCCCGGTACACGCGGATGCGCCCGCCTCCCCCGCGCTCACCGTCGGCATGCTTCGGGACCGCACGGCCACCGTCGCCGCACTGGACGCACTGGCCGATTACGCACGGCCGCTGCTGGATTCGGCCGATCACCCAGACGCGACCCACGAGCCAGTGGTGGCGATCGCCGACGCGTTGTGCGACATCGCGGTGCTGCTGACCATCGTCGACGACATCGACGCGCACCTGGTGGCGGCGCTGTCGTCGGGCACGGTGATCTTCGAGGGCAGCCAGGGCGTGCTGCTCGACGAATGGTTCGGTTTTCACCCGTACACCACATGGTCGACGATCACCCCTGCCGGGCTCGCCGGTGAACTCCGGGCTGCTGGTCATCGTCCGTATGTCCTGGGGCTGACCCGCAGCTACGCGACCCGGCACGGCGCGGGCCCCATGCCCACCGAGGATCCGTCCCTCGATCTGCCCGACGTCCACAACCGCGAGGGCCGCTACCAGGGCGGCTGGCGGACAGGGCATCTGGATCTTCCCGCACTCCGGTATGCGATCAGGGCGGCGGGCGGAGTCGACGGTATCGGGGTTTCGCACCTGGATGCTGTGGGTACCCGGGAACTGCTCGTGGCCACCGGCTGGTCCGGGGTCACCGACCCACTGCCGCAGCCGTCGGGCACCGGCATCGCCGAGCTGGAGACGCTGACGGCGCGGGCGTGGGCGGCACGACCGGACTACCGGCCACTGCCCGGCACTCCCGAAGGCGTGCTCGAGCTGATAGGTTCGGCAACCGGGTGCCCGACGGTCCTCGCCGCGGACGGCCCACAGCGAACCGACCGAAGGATGTTGTGCCCGAACCTCATCTGCTGAGCATCGTGTGTGTCGACGTCGTCGCGCTGAGTTATCGGCGCGACGACCGTCGCGTCGTCGTCGGTGTGCACCGGCGCGACAAGGAACCGTTCACCGGGAAACCGGCCCTGCCGGGGGTGGTGGTGACCAGTGGTGAACGTCTGCGCGACGCCGCGCTGCGCGCCCTCACCAAACTCGGGCTGGGTGCGCCGGACGCACTCGGCCAGTTGCTCACCTTCGATGAACTCGCCCGAGACCCGCGCGGCCCGTCCCTGTCGATCGCCATGTGGGCGGTCTTCGATGACACGGCAGCCCGCAACGCCGCCCATGCCCAGTGGATCACCTTCGACGCGGTGCCGAAGCTGGCTTTCGACCACACCGCGATGGTCGTCGCCACACGATCACTGCTGGCCGACAAGCTGTGGCGCGACACGACGTTCACCCGCGCCCTCACCGGACCGGTGTTCTCGGCCACCGACGCCGTCGCCATCACCGAACAACTCGACGGCAGCCCCCCGCACCGCGCCAACCTCAACCGCGACCTCGCCAAGAACCCGAACCTCACCGAAGCCGGCACCGCCGCCGCCACCGGCGGCCGCCCCCCCAAACTCTGGAAATGGCTCTCCTAGAACTTAATTCGGAATCCAGGTGCCACATACTGACAGTAGATTACCGAATTGTCGGTCACCTCCGATCCTGGTACGGGATTCAGTGGCGGCGGATATCGAGCAGTTGCTCGTGGAATCCACCGAAACGCCGGTCGGGATCGAGGAGATGGATTTCGAGGATCCAGTGCGTAAGGGTGCCGTCGGGTAACCGATCACGCAGGCGCGTCGTCGAACCCGGGGCGATGTAGGAGGCGATCTTGTCGCCGGGAATCGATTCGTGCGGAAAGTCGCCGACGAGGTGTCCGGCGATATCGCCACCGAAGAGGAACCCGGCGTCTTCGGCGATCGCCACCACCGCGTCATACAACTCTTCACCGGTGATGTCGGGATCGGCGTCGAAAACCGCCCTCCCCGCCAGCCACACCGGTTCGAGTGCGTCGCGCACTGCGAGCTTGTCCGGGTCGTCGCCGAGCACGTAAGTGCGGCCGAAGTCGGCCTCCCAGTCGGCCAGGAGCGGACCGAAATCGAGAAAGACGATGTCGTCGGCGGCGATAACGCGGTCCGGTGGATTCTCGCGATACGGGTGCAGGGTGTTGGTCCCGGCCCGCACGATCCGCTTGTGCCAGTAGCGGGTGATTCCGAAGGCGTCGGCGGCCAGATCCCGGATTGCGGTACTCAATTCTCGTTCGGTTATCCCCGGCGTGATCAGCCCGCTCGCCACGACCTCGCCGAACAGTTCTTCGGCACGGTTCTCCGCATCGATCAGGGCTGCCACCCATGCGGCCTCATCAGCGCGTGTCACCTGCCCGATTGTGTCACGACGACTGTGTTCGACGCACCGCCCCGAACAGATCGCGGAGTGCAGTCCGCGGCGTGGCGTTGAGCACACCAAGAGCATCGGTGGGCAGCGACGACGGGCCGACCCCTACTATCGGGGCCATGTCTGAGACTTACTACGACAGCGACCGCTCGGACGAATTCGGATTCGGGGGCCCACGTTCGACGGCAGGAATCCAGGGGATCTGCATCCACACCACCGAGTCCGGGAAGTCCGCGACCGCGACCAGCTCCACAGCCGACGCTGTGACCTCCTACCAGGTGCGGACTCGGACGGGCTCGTATCACGTGATGGTCGGCGTGGACGGCAAACGGATTCGGCAGAACACCGACGACTGGGCGACATGGTCGACCGGGAATCAGGGAAACAACATCCTGCTGCACCTGTGCGTTGTCGGCAACGCCGAGCAGACGCGCTGGGAATGGCTTGCGCAGGACACGATGCTGCGTGCCGCCGCATCCGTGGTGCGGTACTGGTCCGACCGCTACGACATCCCGCTGCGCAAGGTTTCGGTGGCCGAGCTACCCGGCATCTGCGGACACGACGACACCCGTGTGTGGGGCGGCACCGACCACACCGACCCCGGCCCGGGTTTCCCGTACGACAAGCTCGTCGATTACGCGAAGGGGCCGACGACTGCGGCGCAGCCAGATCTGGTGCAGCAGATCGTGGACCAACTCCGCAACCCGGCCGGTATCGGCTGGCCTCAGTTCGTCGGGAACACGATCGGCGACGCACTCGCAGCACTGCAGACCACGCTGACCACGCGACTCAAGACACTGGTCAGATGACGTGAGTACCGGGCGTGTGGTGACGCCCTGGGGCTATGCCGCCGGGTATGGTCTCAGGCCACGCGCACAAGCGCCCCAATCTCTCCCCTAAGCCGAGTGCTCAGCGAGGTAGGTTTCCAAGGCCGCGTTGGGTCTGCTGCTGACCACCCTGCTGTTGGTGGCCGGAACCGGATCGGGCTGGGCGGACCGGGTGGCGCGGATGGAACCGGTAAATTCGTCGGCCGCGCTGGTCACGTCGCGAGAGTCCGCTGTCAGGCGCTGTAGCGCTGGCGGGCGGCTTCGCCGCTGGTGCCGATGAGCTCACCGACTCGAGCCCATGGGACACCGGTACCCCGCAGTGCGGTAACGGCGTTGCGGACACGCACTTCGACGGCGGCGCGTTCACGCGCAGCGCAGGCCAGTTCGTATTCGGCTGGGGTCATCATGTCGGCGTCGAAGTCGTCGGACTCGAACCGGTCGGCGAGTTCTTCGGCGTGGGCCAGGATTTCGTCAACCGTGCGGGGCATGGTCATCACACCTTTCATCGAAGGAACTTGGGTCGGGCGGTCATCGTGTGAAGGATCACGACCTCATCGCCCGAGCGGATGAAGCCGATCTCCAGGAGGGTGCCGTCTTCGGCGGGACCGACGGCAATGTCCATGTCGTTGGTCCCGATACCGGCGCTGATCACGTTGCGCCAGGCATGCAGGATGTCGGCGGAGTCGATGCCGTGCCGGTAGGCGGTGGCCGCGATCCGCGGATCGTTCTGCACAAATACAAGTTACCTTGCCCCGACGTGTGACACCAGGTGACCCTGCGGTCGCCAGTCCTTTGGCCGTAGGAATCGAGTAGGAGGGCCGGGTTTCCCGGCCCTCCTCTCACACCACCGGACGTGCG